>CAJOFP010000196.1 GCA_905233795.1 uncultured Oscillibacter sp.
AAATTCGCCGCTTGTCAAGTGAAATTTTTGATTCGTTTTTCATTTTCGCTAAAAGCTCCGATAAAATCGCTAAAAAGCTGATATTTATATTGAAAAATGTCTAAAACAAGTGATATAATTAAATAATCATAAAATTATAAAAAGGATTGTGAATCAAATGGATGATACATGGACGCGAATTTGTGAAGATTATAATAAAGCGAAGTCCGCGTTATGGTATTCAAAACATATGGAACATTGGTCTCGTGACAAGGAAAAGGGTTATTATTATATGTGGAAAGCGTATCAGGAAGCGAAAAAAGCTATAACAAAAGATCATCTTACTTACGCTCGTATTCTCGCTATGGTGTCAAGTGAAAGCCGTTATTATTTCAATGAATATGAGAGACTTCATAAATATGTCATTCCCGCTCTGGATGAATACCGCCGCGCCGTCGAAAGCGGTCAACATCCGACGGAAAAAGAATTGAAGATTATACAACGGGAATATGACGCTCTTTTTTATCAAGAATCCTGTGTCAACGCGCCGTTTGAAGAACAGATAAAAAATATTCATGGATATGAAAAACTTGAAAAATTCGGCTTCTATGACAGTCAATTAATCGCCTTTCAACATTCTGAACATCAAGCGGAATTAAAATTACAGCTTGATTCTATGATTGTGACATTGGTATTTGATGACGTGTATGAAATTTTTATAAACGCGGATCCCGCCGTTATATGGATTACGGAATTTTCCTGTTATCCATATTTTTATGATAAAAGTATGATTATATTTGATATTGGGGATTATCGAATAAAATGCAAATCCATTTCTGTAAAATCCGTTGAATATGAACCGCCATACTCAAATGTCTAATCGTTCTATTACGGCGTTATGAAAATTATATAAATTTAAAATTTACGCGTCATTTCGCGTAAATAACGCGTGATTATAGGTCTTACACTTTGTTTTGGATTGACAAATCAGATTCCCGGCGGTATGATAAATAGATATAATAGAATATATGAAGATAAAATATAAAAAAATACAAGGGGGTTAAGGGGTTATGAATGGAGCGCGGGCGTTGATTGAGAGTTTACGCCGCGAAAATGTCCGGCATATGTTCGGTTACGCCGGGGCGACGATTTGTCCGGCTGTGGACGCGCTGTCGGACGCGGAGGATATAGGCTATACGCTGGTACGCACGGAACAGAACGCCGGACATATGGCGTCCGGTTACGCCCGGATTACCGGGAAACCCGGCGTCTGTATGGTGACATCCGGGCCGGGCGCGACGAATTTATTAACCGGTATCGCCACGGCTTATATGGATTCTATCCCGATGGTAGCCATTACCGGACAGGTTCCAAGCGGTTTATTAGGTCGTGATATTTTTCAGGAAGTGGATGTCACGGGAGCCGCCGCGCCGTTTACAAAGCATAGTTATTTGGTCAAAGACGCGAATGAGATTCCAAGAATTGTAAAAGAATCGTTTCACATCGCGTCAACCGGACGCCCCGGACCGGTTTTGATTGATATTCCGATTGATATGCAGGAACAGGAATTAAAAGATTTTATCTATCCCGATGAAGTGCGGATACGGGGTTATAAGCCGTCCGTGAAAGGTCACGACTTGCAGATTAAACGCGTAGCGGAAAAGATTATGCAGGCTGAAAAGCCGTTAATCTGCGCGGGCGGCGGGGTATGGCTTTCGGACGCCAAACAGGAATTGTTGACGCTTGCGGAACGCTGTCAAATTCCGGTTGTTAAAACCATGATGGGTTTGGCGTTAATGCCGAGCGATCATCCGTTGAATATGGGCATGATCGGTTCTCATGGCAATCGTTGCGCGAATAAGGCTTTGGCGCGGGCGGATTTGTTAATCATGATCGGCTGTCGCGCCGCTGACAGGACGATTATTTCTCCCAGTGAGATTCAACGCCGCATGGAAATTATTCATATTGATGTCGATCCGGCGGAAATCGGAAAGAATATGCAGGCGGCTGTGCCGCTTGTGGGGGATATTAAAATTATTTTAAATCAGCTTCTTGAAAAAGATTTGCAATCCCGCGGCTCTGACAGTTGGCGTTCGGAACTGCGCGAATTAAGACGGGCGGAAATATCCCGCGTATTCCCGCGCAAAGAAAATTATATTTTCCCCGGCGCGTTATTAAGAACGCTTGGCAAAAAATTAAATCCCGACGCTATAGTCTGTGTGGACGTGGGACAAAATCAGATTTTTACCTGTAAATATTTACCCCAGAAAAACGGCAGATTATTAACCAGCGGCGGACTTGGGACAATGGGTTACGCGTTGCCGGCGGCGATTGGCGCGAGAATCGCCGTACAGGAAAAACAGGAAAATAAACAGGTAATTGTCATTTGCGGCGACGGGTCTTTCCAGATGTCCATGAACGAATTGGCGGCGATACGCGCCGCGAATCTGGATATTAAAATTATATTATTCCGTAATCACACGCTTGGACTGGTTCATCAGATACAACGCGCCGCGCCGTATCACGGGCCGTTCGGCGTCGATCTGGACGGCTCCCCGGATTACGCCGCGATCGCCGCCGCGTATGGCATACCCAGTTTTACGGCGTCGGATGAGAATGTTTTGGAAATCACGCTGGACAGATTTTTAAGCTCAAACGGGCCTTGTTTATTGATCAGCGAGACGGATCCGGAAGTCAAGACGACGGATTAATATAATAAAATTTAATATAAATATTATAAATATATAATAAAATAAAACGCGGGAGGGGACAGGCGATATGAAGCAGACCATTTCCGTATTGGTGGAAAATCGCGCCGGCGTTTTGAATCGGATCACCGGCCTGTTTTCCCGGCGGGCTTTTAATATCGAGTCGCTTGCGGTCGGCGTCACGGACGATCCCACTGTGTCGCGCATTACGATTATTGTGGACAGCGGGAACAGCGTCGTGGAACAGGTGGAAAAGCAGTTAAATAAATTGATTGAAGTAATCAAAGTTCGGACGCTGGATGAGACAAGTTTAATCGGACGGGAATTGATTTTGATTAAAGTCAACGCGAATAATAAAACGCGTCAGGATATTATGACGATTTGTAATTTATGCGGGGCGAAAGTGGACGATATAACGCCGGGTTCGATGACGTTGGAATTATCCGCCGCGCCGGATCAGGTGGAGACGTTTGAGGCGATGATGCGGCCTTTCTCTATTCTGGAAGTCGCCCGGACAGGCGTGATAGCGGTGCAG
>CAJOFP010000197.1 GCA_905233795.1 uncultured Oscillibacter sp.
TCATATCCGGCGCGGATTAATTCTATCATTTCGGCGGTCAATAACCACCCTTCGCCCATTTTATTGCCGGAACCAATCACGCCGTCGGCGAGAGAGACTAATTCGCGGAACGGGAGAGGCGCGTGAAAATGATTGTTTTTCAAAGCCCGGATCATGACGTTTTCCATACGGGCGATATAATTTAAAACCGCTTCCGCGCCGTAACGCTCCGGCAACGCGCCGCCATAGAGACGGGATGTTTCGGCGATATTAAAAATAGAATATTGCATAAATCCCATCAAGCCCGGCAGATTGACTTCACAATCCTGCGCCGCCAGAAATTTTTCCAGATCATTATTGCCCAGCGGGGAATATTTGACATAAATTTCACCCACGACGCCGACTTTGACTTTTGGAATCCGGCGTACCGGGATTTCGGCGAACTCGGACGCGATCAGCGGCATATATTTTTTCATCGCCTGATAGGAATAACCTTTGCCATGCCGGATTTTATCGCATATAAAATTCATCCATTTGTTTTGAAGCGCGGCGGCGTCCCCGGCGTGAATCTCATAAGGCTCTGTCTGCGCTTTCAACGCGACAAGCAAATCGCCGTAATAAATCCCGGCGAACGCCATGCGTAAGAATGAAATATCCATAGGGAAACTGCTGTCTTTTTCCAGTCCCGAAAAATTCAGACTTAAAACCGGTATTTGATTATAACCGGCGCGGGCGAGGGCTTTGCGCAATAAAAATATATAATTCGAGGCGCGGCACCCTCCGCCGGTCTGCGTGATAATCAAAGCCGTATGATCTAAATCATATTCGCCGGATTGCAACGCGTCCAAAAACTGCCCGATGACTAATAAAGCGGGATAACAGGTATCATTATGGACGTATTTTAAACCGAGTTCCGACACCTGTTCGCCGCGATTTTGCAATAATTCGACATTATAGCCGCGATATTCCATAGCGGCGGCGACAATGCCAAACTGTACGGGGGCCATATTGGGAATTAAAATTTTATGCGTTTTTTTCATATCATCCGTGAAAACGGGATAATTTTGATTTGATTTATTAAATTTATTAAATTTAAAATCAGGCGACGGCGCGGATTGTCCGGCCAAATACGAAACGGGATTGGCGGAACGCTTGACCCGATTGGTTTTGGATTCGGTCTGATTGGTAATCTGATTGGCGGTCTGATCGATACGCGTCATGGCTGGAATCACGCCTCCTTGGGATTGGAATTAAATTTAGCTTGTTCCTGTTCGTCGAGCGCGGCGAACAGACTTCTCAGACGGATTCGGACCGCGCCCAGATTGGAAATTTCGTCTATTTTTAATTGCGTATATAATTTTCCGGCGCGTTGTAAAATTTCCCGCGTCTCGTCGGATGTAATCGCGTCCACGCCGCAACCGAAAGAAACAAGCTGGACAAGATTGCAGTCCGGCTGGTCACAGCAATATTGAGCGGCGGCATATAAACGGGCGTGATACGTCCATTGATTTAATACGGATGTTTTAAAAGGCCGGACGCGGTTTGACACGGCGTCTTCAGTGATAACCGCCGCGCCGAAACGCGTGATAAGCGTGTCAATGCCGTGATTGATTTCCGGATCGACGTGATAAGGCCGACCCGCTAAAATCATAATCCGGCGGCCTTCGGAACGGGCTTTGTCGATAATCCGCGCCCCCTCCTGACGAATTAAGTCCATATGATGATGATATTCTTCATAAGCGGCTTTCACGGCCTGTTGGACTTCTTTATGAGGAATGCCGGGGAAATTTCGATCCAGAATTAATTGAATTTTCCACGCGAAATCTTTCGGGCGGTGCGGTCCGACATAATCATAAATAAATTTAATTTTTTTATTATTTTTAATATTTTTAATATTATTATTTTCAATCAAAAGTTCCGGGCAGTTTCCGGCCAAGACTTCAGGATAATACGCGACGACGGGGCAGTTATAATGATTCTGTCCCAGTTTTTCATCGAAATTATACGTCATGCAGGGATAGAAAATCGCGTCCGGCTTCAAATCGCAAAGGGCGTTAATATGTCCGTGGGCGAGTTTGGCGGGGAAACAGGCCGTATCACTCGGAATTGTACCCTGTCCGCGCATATATAATTTGCGATTGGAAAGCGGACTGTGATAGACGGCGAAGCCCAGACTGGTGAAAAACGCGTGCCAGAACGGGAATAATTCCCAGATATTCAAGCACAACGGAATCCCGATTTTGCCGCGCCGATTGGGGCCGGGCTTGTAAGATAAAATCAATTTGCGCTTATAAGCGTATAAATTACGCTGTTCCGCGCTGTCGGACGCGCCGCCCGTTATGGGACGTTCGCACCGGTTGCCGCTGATGTAAGTTTCGTGATTTATATTATTATTTATATTATCTTGACCGGGCGATATATGGAAAGTATTGATTGTTAATTGACAGTGATTGCCGCAACGCTGACAGATTTCCATGCGGGTATCCTGATGGAAGCCGATTAATTCTTCACGCGAAAGTAAAGAACTTGTCCCGCGGGCGTGACGGCGGCCATATAACGCCGCGCCGTAAGCGCCTATGAGACCCGCAATGTCGGGTCGTATCACTTCCACGCCCATTTCCTGTTCAAAAGCGCGTAAAACGGCTTCGTTATAAAACGTCCCGCCCTGCACGACAATGCGGCGGCCAAGTTCCTCAGCCGACGAACAGCGTATGACTTTATATAGCGCGTTTTTCACGACGGAAATAGACAGTCCGGCGGATATATTCTCAATCGACGCGCCGTCTTTTTGCGCCTGTTTGACGCTGGAATTCATAAAGACAGTACAGCGGCTTCCCAGATCGACAGGACGATCCGCGAACAAGCCCAGTTTGGCGAACTCCCGGACATCGTAACCCAGCGCCTGCGCGAAAGTCTGTAAGAAACTGCCGCAACCGGAAGAACAGGCTTCGTTTAAAAATAAATCGCCGATTGCGCCGTCTTGGATTTTAAAGCATTTCATATCCTGTCCGCCAATATCTATAATAAAATCCACGTCAGGTAAAAAATGCTTGGCGGCTGTGAGATGCGCGATTGTCTCCACAACGCCGAAATCCGCGTGAAACGCGTTTTTGACCAGTTCTTCCCCGTATCCGGTTGCCGTGACGGATAAAACGCGCATTTTCGGATGATTATTATATAAATTTAACAGCGTATCCCGGATTAAAGGCACGGGATTGCCCAAATTC
>CAJOFP010000198.1 GCA_905233795.1 uncultured Oscillibacter sp.
ATAACGCCGTAAAAATCCAAGGCGGCGTTCTCAATATCACAGCCGGACAGGACGGAATCAAATCCAATCCCACGGATATTACTTCCGACGGAAACGGTGAGATTATCATATCCGGCGGCGATATTACGATAAACTCCCAAGATGAGGGAATACAATCCATCGGCGCCACACGCGTTTCCGGCGGCAAAATCAATATTACATCCTCCGGCGACGCAATCAACGCCGAAAGCGATATTATTATCTCAAACGGCGAATTTATAATCAACTCCAAGACGGACGGCATTCAGACAGACAGCAATTTAAATATTACAAACGGCGTATTTCAAATCACGACTTTGAACGGCTATAATGACACCAGTTTTGACGCCGACACAATGAGCTGTAAAGGTCTGAAAGCGTCCTCAAGCTCTGACGACAGCGACAACAGCGATACAAGCGACGATGACGTCGACAGTCCGAGTAATACGATTGCAATCAGCGGCGGCGAATTTGTATTAAACACAGCCGACGACGCCATTCATTCCGACGGCTATATTGTAATCACGGGCGGCAAGTTCACAATCCAGACCGGCGATGACGGCGCGCACGCCGACACGTCGCTGACATTGGGTTCTTCTCAAAGTCTGGACCGCGACCCGGATATAACTATCCTGAACAGCTATGAGGGATTGGAAGCCGGTAACGTCTATATTTACGGCGGCAAGTATTATATTATTTCGTCCGACGACGGAATCAACGCGGCGGGCGGCGGCTCTGACGGCTCCGATCCCGGCGGCGGTGGGAATTTCAATCCGGGCGGCGGACCGGGCGGCGGTCCCGGATGGGGCGGCGGGCGTCTCATGGGCGATCTGACCGGCGCTCCGGCGCGTATTGCGGGCGACGCCGATTTCACGAATAATTTTAATAATTCCAATCATTCTAATCATGCGCGTCTTGCGGGCGATTTTAATTATAACGCCCGTCTCGCGGCGTCCGGCGATTATTCTTTAAATATCGCCGGGGGGAAAATTTACGTCAATGTAGACGGCGACGGTCTGGACTCCAACGGCGCGTTGAATCTCACGGGCGGCGAAATTGAAGTCTGGGGAATGCGCGCCGGGGGCGATAATGAACCGCTTGACTGTGACGGTACGTTGACCATTTACGGCGCGACCGTATTCGCGGCGGGCAGTACCGGTATGGGCGTTCCGCGTCCGTCCGGCGGCCAGACGTATTTCTTTTATCCCACATCCGTCTCGTCCTCATCGGGTTTCGGACGCGGCGGCATGGGCGGCGGCATGGGTAGCGGCTCTACAATCGCCGCTGGTACGCTTTTTACCGTTCAAAACGGTTCTAATATCATCTATCAGGCGCAAAACAGCGATAAAACGATTAATTACGCGTTTTATTCGTCCCCGTCCGCGTCGTCCTCGTGGACGCTTTCAGCCGGAACCGGCACAGTCTCCTGCGAGCATGGCCATTCTTGGCTCCATAATTGGAACGACGGCGAAATCACAACCGCCGCCACGGAAACCGCGTCGGGCGTTCAGACTTATACCTGTTCCGAATGCGGCGCGACGGAACTTGAAACAATCCCCATGCTGACAAGCAATCAGGATACCGACAGCGGCGACGATGATGAAAATAATCAGGATAATACTACCGCTTATACCGTCACGTTCCAGACCGATGAACATTGTACTGTCAATCTCTATTACACGCAGGATTACACGGCGCCCAATGAAACCGGCGTGACGACCGCGCAATCCAGAAGCAAAACCGGCGAATTGGACGCCTCCGGCGACGGACAAGTTAATTTTGAAATCGTCCCGGATGAAGATTATATTATTTTAGCGTCCAATATTACGGCGTCCCCGGAAGAGAATTATAATAATCTCAAGGGCTCCGACGAAACCGGCGTTGAAAATATCTATCGTCTGACCAAAATCACCGGCGACGTGACAGTTACCGTTATATCTATGCAAGCCGATTCTATTGTCAATACGATTAAGATTGACAGCGAATCAAACGCCGCGACTGTGGATTTAAATCTTGGCGGACAAAATATCACAGCCGGAAATTATAATCTGATTGTCGGCTTTTACAGCGCGGACGGTCAATTATTAAAATCAGGCGCGACTTCTATCACGCTGGATGAATCGTCATGCGGGAGCGCGTCAGACTTGACGGCTCCGTCAAATTTCAAAACCTGTAAAGCCTTTTTACTGGATACGTCAAATCATAATCCTGTCTGTGAGAAAATCGCGCTGATTGTATTATAAATTAATATAAATTATTATATTTTTTAAAATTTTAATCCCTCCCGTAAATCCGGGAGGGATTTATTTTTTATTATTATTTTATTTTTATAATCAGGCGCGTAATAAAAAAATAAAAATTTAAAAAACCTGAAAAATTTTCAAAAAATCTCTTGCGCTTTTTTTCAATATCTGTTATAATCTAAATCGGAAACGCAATAGCGGCAAGCCGCAAGGTCTTCCACACCTCGCGGCTCTATGTCGAGTGGATTCCTCAAACCAACAACTCAACACAACGATCTTTATGATCGCACCGTAGCTCTTATTATACCCATTTTTCGACGTTTTTCAAGCTGAAAATGGGTAAAAAATGAGGGTTTCTGTGTTACGCTTTGATTACAATATCAGGCGGTGTTGGGTAATGACGCTCAACGCCGCCTTTATGTTTTCCGACAGCGCGGGTCGGGCAGGGATTCGGGAAGCCGACCGGGTTCCAAATCCCCGCCGCGACAGGCTGTTGGAAGCATACATTTTAGTGGAGACGAGATGAGGTGATGTCTGGAAAAAATAGACCTGTCAGAATGTTCGGGAAAGGAAATTGATAATATGAAACAGGTAAAAAGAGCGTTTGCTATGCTCCTGTGCATGGTAATGGTTCTCTCTCTGTGCGTGGTGTACGCTGTCGCGGATGATGTTCCGATTTACGGCGTTTACGAAACGCTGGACGCAGTGCCGGAAGATTTCAAAATTTTCCGCTCTATCCGCACGGGTAGTTGCCGTTATGATGGATACGGTGACTATTACGAGTTTTACGAAACAGATTTCCCGAAAGTTCGGATTAAGCGGTCGGCCTTCATGACTACGCCTACAAATGACTATCTAAAGGCGGATGTTAATGCGTTGTCCCGAAATTGGGGAACGTTGGGAGGAACGTCGAGAATTTGCTACTATAAGACAATGACTGTTA
>CAJOFP010000199.1:0-3199 GCA_905233795.1 uncultured Oscillibacter sp.
TCATGAATTTGATTTAATTTAATTATTTTTATTTTATTATAGCCTATTATAGCCTGATTTCGCCTGATTTTAAAATTTTAAATATAAATATTATCCTCTGGATTTGCCGCCGGAGATATTCACCGTCGTTCCGGAGATATAACCGGCGCGGTCAGACACCAAGAACGCGACCAGATTGCCGACTTCGTCCAACTTGCCCTCACGTCCCAAGGGAATGACTTTCCGGTAGTCCGTGGACAAGTCCTCGACTTTGACGCCTCTGGTATAAGCAAGCGCGGCGTTATAAGCGGGGGAACGCAGTCCGGTCGGCTCCATAATGCCGGGGGCGACGCCTACCACGCGGATATGATAGGGGCCAAGTTCTTTCGCCCAAGAGCGGATAAGACTGTCTCTCGCGCCATTGGTGGCGGAATAAGCCGACTGTCCCTGTGAACCCTCCTTGCCGGATTCGGACGACATACCGACGATGACGCCGCCGCCTTGTTTCAACATTTGCCGCGTACAGGCTTGGGCGCAGTAGATCATGCCCCGGACGTTAATATCAAACATCTTATCATAAGAATTGTCGTCCAGTTCATATTCGGGATGTTCGCCTTTTACGTCCACCAGCAGACGGGGCAGATTAATGCCGGCGACGTTGACAAGCACGTCAATTTTGCCGTATTTGGCGACAACCGCGTCCGCCATCGCCTGTACGTTCTCTTTATTGGTCACGTCGCATTTCAAACAATACGCGCCGTCAATTTCCTGTCCGTTCTCCACCGTTATATCCGCGATTACCGGTATCGCGTTCGCCGCCTGAAGCGTCATGACAACGTGTTTCGCAATGCCGGACGCGCCTCCCGTTACGATAACCACGCGGCCTTCCAATCCCAACCAATCCGCCATGTCTAATCTCTCCCTTTCTCTTGATTTCGTCCGATTTCGCGCAATATCATCTAATTTCGCTTCTATTCGCGTCTATCGAACCTGTCGGGAACGATTTCCCAAAGACTGGCGTTATTATATTCAAACATTTTTTGTTTTTTAATGCAATCTTTTTCCGCGCCTCGGAAATCCTTTGAAAGATAATTTTTAATTTTTAATATTTATAATTTATTATTTTATAAAAATATAAATAAAAAACGCGAAAGTCCGCTTTTATCGGCTCCCGCGCTTTTTATTTATTTTATTTATATATTTAATATATAAAAAATCGCGTTTTTAATAATATTAATATGCTTTTAAAATCACGCCGCCGCCGATAATATAACCCATATCGTCATAAAATACGGCGGACTGTCCCGGCGTCGCGGCCCGTACCGGCTTTTCAAATTTTACCCGGATTTTAATATTATTTATATTATCCCTATCCCGTTCCAGAACCGCGTCCGCGCCCTCATGCCGATAGCGGATTTTAACTTTCGCTTTTACGCTTTCATTTTCCTGAATCCCGGAAACGGACATAAAACGCAAATCCCCGCATAAAATCTCCTGACTGTATAGAGATTTTTCGTCGCCGATTATAATTTCATTTTTATCCGCCCGGATATTTTTAATATACGCCGGACGCCCAAGAGCGATCCCCAAACCTTTCCGCTGTCCGACCGTATAATATATAATCCCCTTATGCCTGCCTAAAATCACGCCGTTTTCATCCGTAAAATTCCCCTCGCCCGGAATTTCCCGGTCCGTATGCGATTTAATATAATCCGCGTAATCTCCCTCCGTCACGAAACATAATTCCTGTGAATCCGGTTTATTCGCGCCCGGAATCCCGGCCCGTTCCGCGATTTCCCGTATCTCATTTTTCGTCTTATTATATAACGGCAATATCGTGCGCGATAACTGTTCCTGCGTCAACCGATAAAGCATATACGACTGATCTTTTCGCGTATCCGCCGCCTTTTTTATCGCGTAACGCCCGTTCTCTAAACGCGCTATATCCGCGTAATGTCCCGTGGCGACCCAATCCGCTTTTAAAATTTCCGCCATGTAAATTAAACGGCTCCATTTCACGCGTTCATTGCAAATCACACACGGATTTGGCGTCATACCGTTTAAATAATCATCTATAAACGGCTTTTCCACGTTTTTCTCAAAATCCGAGACGCAATTCAAAACATGATAATCTATACCCAATTTTCGCGCCGTCGCTCTTGCGTCGTCGATCTCACAGCAACGACTGACCCCGCCGGACCATGTGCGAATCGTCAGACCAATCACCTCATGACCCGCTTCACGCAATAAAAACGCCGCCGCCGCGCTGTCCACGCCGCCCGACATCCCGACTATTACCCTGCTCATACCGCGTCCCCTTTTACTATCGCGTCAAAAATTTTTATATCTATATTTTTATTTATTTTATTTATTTTTTCCCCAGAACCTCGCGCCGGACATAATCAAAAGCGGCGTCCTCCCCCTGATCCCGTAAGACCAGTAAAATTTCTTCCAGTAATTTTTCCGTTTTGGGATGTAATAATAAATTTTTTTCTTTTCCGCGCAAAAAAAACTCATACGGCGATCCGTCGTGATACTTTTCGCCTAAATATACCCGACTGGCGGCGATTCTGTCACAAAACATCTCCGCGACGTATTTTTTCGGCATTTCCACGCCAACAATCCCGTCCGGTCCGTAATCCGTCCAGTATTCAAAATGATGTCGATTCCGTCCTTTATGATGCAGCCATGACGCGCTGTAACCATATTCCTTTCTTTGCGCGTCGTTCGGACTGCGATTTCCCTGAAAATATTTCGCGCCCGCTAAAAACTCAATCGGGGCGTATTTCGACAAATCATGTGTCAGACCCTGCCAGTACAGCCCCAATCTGAAACAATATTTCCGTACCAATCGCCTGTGATGGTTGACGGTTTTCAAATGCGCTAAAATATGCCATGTACGCAAAATCCCGCCTCCCCTGAATTTAATATTAATATTTAATATAATTAAATCAAAATCGTCGTTTTTTTATTATATTAATTATAAATTTCCTGATAGAAAAACTCGTTCAAATCATCCCATTTTGAATTTACAGCGTCGGGAGCCGTGGGAAGATAATTTTTTATCTCTTCTATTTTATCGCTTAAAAACAAATTAATTTCCTGAATCGGCTGTATCTCCATTTTTTCCGGTCCTTTTATTTTGAGTTCAAGCAAATATTCCACATAAGGCTTTATATTTTCCGGTAAAATCGTTTTTATCAAATCCGCGAAAAGAACC
>CAJOFP010000199.1:3241-4209 GCA_905233795.1 uncultured Oscillibacter sp.
TTATTTTTCGCCATACTCAAATAATGATACAGCGCCTTTTTCTCTGAAAAATACAATGTCAAAAGCGTTTCGATTTGCGATCTGAATTTCGCGCTTGACGCCGTATTCAGATATTTTATCGGCGAGTTCATCCACTCATATAAAGTCGGGTTTGCGTTTTTCAGGAGCTTTAACGCCTTATATAAATCCCAGCCGCTGACATCCCAAGTCTCATCAATCGGCAGTTCTATAACATCGCGTTCGGGTTTTAATTTTAAATAATCTTTCAGTTTTCTTTTATAAATAAATCGAATATCGAAATCACTGTCGGGAGAGGCGAAACCCCATGCGCGGCTTCCTGATTCTATCGCCCAGAGTATATTTATATTATATTTTTCTTCCATATCCCGGATTTTCTCAGGGACTAATCTATTCATCTCATCTTGAGTCATAAAACCGCCTCCCCCTGTATTTTTATAATATTAATATTTTATATAATTTTTATATGCGCGTCAACAAAACCACGCTTTCGACGTGTCTTGTCCCCGGAAACATATCCGCCGCCGACGCTTGAGAAATATAATAATGATATTCCGCGAAGCGTCCGACATCCCGACCCAGCGTCCCCGGATCACAGGAAATATAAATCACGCGTTCGGGATTCATATTTGCAATCGCCTGAATGACTTCTATCGTCAAGCCTTTACGGGGCGGATCTGTAATAATAAAATCCGGACGCGAACCGGTTTGCGCCAATCGCGCCGCGATTTCCGACGCGTCACCGTGAAAAAATGTTATATTTGCAATACTATTCCGCGCCGCGTTCGCTTCCGCGTCCCGTACCGCTTGCGGGATGATTTCCACGCCCGTAATATCGCGGACATATCGCGCCATATGGAGCGTAATAGTCCCAATGCCGCAATACAAATCCAGCGCGTTTTCCTGTCCCGTGGGATTAGCGTATACAAGCGCCTGTTTATAAATTCTCT
>CAJOFP010000200.1 GCA_905233795.1 uncultured Oscillibacter sp.
ATATTCATACTTGATATTTATCGCCGCTCTTTTCATTTTCCCCAATCCACCAAAGAAAATGATTTGAGTAACTTCACCCGGTTGCGAACAAGACAAACGTATGGGTATAATAGCCCCGCGGTCTGGAGCCTTAGAAACTCCAGTGCGTTGAGCACTTCTATTACTCGGCGTAGGGCATACGGGCGTTGGAGCCGCCTGTCGCCTACCGCTCTTTATGTTTCGTGATTTTATAGTAGCATAGTTTGATTGAATTTGCAAGCCCTTTTTGAAAATTTTTTAAAAAGTTCATAATTGTAATTATTTGTCATTCTTGTTACGGATTTGTCATTTTTCGCGGGATATTCTCTCGCGGAATTTTTTTATTATTTTATTATTTTTGCTATCACACGATTTCCAAGAATTTTAATAATTTTTCCGGGTTCGTACTGAGAATTAAACTCTCGTCAAAGCCTGTCGATTCAATAAAATTTTTCGCTATATCCAGTTTGCCGACCGCGCTGGGGTCATGCGCGTCTGAATTAATCACAATCGGGACGCGGTATTTCTCGCAATATTTCAGCATGGTTCTATAATTTTCAATACAATTCAAGCGTTTATCGGTTTTCAGGAACGAACTGTTATTGACTTCCAGCGCGACGCCGTATTCTTTCGCGCCCTGCGCCAGTTTTTCATAATCCAATGGCGTGTGATCGTCGTCCGGGTGTGACACGGCTTTGACTTTCGGATTTTTCATACAGCTGATTACATTTTTTGTATTCTCTTCTTTTCCGGCGTCCTGATAGCATTCCCCATGTATGCCGATAATGGCGAAATCTAATTTGTCAATCCAGAACTGTTCCAGCGATAAAGAACCGTCGTTCAGGACATTGATTTCACTCCCGAAAATCAGTCTTACGCCGTCAATCTCTTTCGGGATATTATGCAAATTATGATAATAAAACGGGTGACAGGTTCCGGGAATGCCGGGGGCGTGTTCGGCGAAGCCAAGCAATTTTATACCCTGTTCGACAGCGGCCCGCGTATTCTCCCGTATGGTTCCATAAGCGTGTCCGCTTACAATCGTATGCGTGTGTATATCGGCGAGAATTTTTTCCATAAAATAACCCCTTGCAATATAATCAATATTATATTTATAATTAATTTATAATTATATCATATCTTTGCCGGATACGCAATCGACGGGCGCGGCGTTTGATTCAATTCAATTTCCCGTATTGAAAATATAAAATAGATATAATATAATAAAAAATTATTAAATTATGAAAAGCAAAAAGGGGATGGAATCATGGGTCAATGGATTTTCGGTCTGATTGCGCTGATTGTGTTCGCGGCGTTTGTCATACCCGCGTTTCTGCGTGAAAAAAAGATTAGACAATCAGGCGTGGAGACGGACGGCGTTATACTGCGCTGTGAGTATGACGAGGACACGGACGGCGGCGGATCATATATGATTTATATCGCCTATCAGGACGAAAACGGCGTACAAAGGGAAAGTAAAGGCATATTTGCCCATGAGAGCCATGACGCCGGGGAAAAAATCAGGGTGAAATTATGTTATAATAAAATTACAGGCGAAACGCGCCGCGCCGTCGTATTGCGTATATGTCGGATTTGCGCCGGGTTTTCGCCGAATTTACGCGAATTTTTGAAATTTGCGTGAATTTGTAAAATTTGTGGAATTTGTAAAGGAGAGATAAGTATGGAACGATCCGCCGGTGTTCTGACGCCGGTTTTTTCCCTGCCGTCCGATTATGGCATTGGCTCTATGGGGAAAAAAGCGTTTGCGTATCTGGATTTTCTCAAAGCCGCCGGACAGCGTTGGTGGCAGATTCTCCCTGTCGGCCCGACTATCGCCAATGACTCGCCGTATACCAGTTTATCCACGTTCGCGGGAAATCCGTTATTGATTGATCTGGAAAAACTGGCGGAAGAGGGCTTGTTGACGCCGTCCGAACTGGAAGCGGCGCGGGTTCCGGAAAGTAATCAAATTGATTACGGCGCGTTACATGAAACGCGTCCGGCGTTACTGCGCAAGGCGTTTTCACGCATTTCACCGGAGACCGCGCAAGCCGCCCGCGCTTTCAGAAGCCGTCACCCGTGGGTTCGGGATTATACGCTTTATCTGGCTTTGAAAGATTATTATAAAGGTCTGCCTTGGTATGAGTGGCCCGATGAGGCGATACGACGGCATGATCCCAATGCCGTGGAGAAATGGCATTCGGAACTGGCGAAAGAAGTCGCCTATTATACTTGGGAACAGTATTGCTTTTTCGAGCAGTGGCACGAGTTAAAGCAATACGCCAATTCGATTGGTCTGGGCATTATCGGCGATCTGCCTATTTATGTTTCTTTGGATTCCGCTGATGTCTGGAGTGAAAGAGTTCAATTCGCGCTGGATTCCAAGGGTAAGCCCGTGAAAGTCGCGGGCGTTCCGCCGGATTATTTTTCCGAAGACGGTCAATTATGGGGCAATCCGTTATATAACTGGGATGTCATGCGCAAGGACGGTTTCGGCTGGTGGATTCGCCGGATTGAGGGCGCGTCGGCGTTATTTGACGTGATTCGCATTGATCATTTCAGAGCGATGGAAAGTTACTGGGCGATTCCGGCGGATTCTAAAAGCGCGAAAATTGGTCAATGGGAAAAAGGCCCCGGCATGGATTTATTGCGCGTATTGACAAGCTGGTTCCATCAGTTAAAATATATCGCCGAGGATTTAGGCGTATTGACTGACGCGGTGCATGAACTGCGCGACGCGTCCGGACTGCCGGGCATGAAAGTATTGGAATTTGCTTTCTCCGGCCCAGATAACGCTTATCTGCCGCATAATTATATTAGAAATTGCGTTTGCTATACCGGTACGCATGACAATGACACAATCAAAGGCTGGTATGACAGCGCGAGTAAAGAAGAAAAAGATTACGCGAAATTATACGCGGGCATTACCGACGCGGAGTCGGCGCGGATCGGTTTATTACGCTGGGGACAGGGAAGCGTGGCGGATTTATTCGTCGCGCAGATTCAGGATTATATCGGACTTGGAACCGAAGCGCGGATTAATATACCGGGTATCGCGGAAGGCAACTGGAAATGGCGTCTGCAATCGGATCAAATCACGGATGAACTGGCGGCGGAAATACGGGAAATGACTTGGACGTATGGCCGCTGTGACGCGAAAGTTTATCACGCGAAGCCGGAAAAAAATGAAACGGAATCCGAACCCGATGAAGTCGGCGAAAAAGATAAAATCAGTAAAACCAGCGAAAAGGGATAAAAATCACGAAAGGAACGCACATAAAATTGAGTAATATGATCAAAAAAACCGGCGTAATTTTACTGGCGTTATGCCTGATATGTTGTTTAACGGCTTGCGGCGGAAATCGTAATCCGTCCGGGAATGACGGCGCCAATATAGCCAATGTAACCGAAGAGGCAAGCGAAAACGAAAATCCGAACGCGGCTGACAGTCAAGAGAACGGCGAAAGCGATAATCATGAGCCGGATGAGGTCTGGAACCGCGAAGCGTATCTGGATATGTTCTTGTGGGAAAATATCAACGGGACGTTGGGCGGATTGGATGACGAGTTGGTCACGGCGCGGATCGCGGCGTTAAAAGGCCCCACGGCGATGGGACTTGTCAAATTTATGTACGAGGCGGAACAGGGCAATCTGCCGGGGCGTTATGATTTTACGCTTGCCGCGTCGCCGGATGAAGTCACGCCGTTATTAATCAAAGGCGATTTGGATATAGCGTGCGTACCGGCGAATTTGGCGTCCGTGTTATATAATCGCACTGAGGGCGATATAGTCACGCTGGCGATTAATACATTAGGCGTGTTATATATCGTCGAGACGGGTGAAAATATTCAAAGCATGGCGGATTTGCGGGGCAAGACGATTGTCGCGTCTGGCAAGGGCGCCACGCCGGAATACGCGTTGCGGTTTTTATGTATGCAATACGGTCTTGATCCTGACGAAGATGTCAATATAGACTGGAAAAGCGAACACAGTGAATGTGTGGCGGCGTTGGCGTCGGGGTCGGCGGATGTCGCCATGCTGCCCCAGCCGTTTGTTACGGTCGCGCAAAGCAATCTTGAAAATTTGCGTGTCGCGCTGGATTTGACCCAACAATGGAATGAATGTGGCGGCGCGTCGTGAATTTGTGGAGAATAATCCCAATATTATCGGGCATTTTTTAAATAATTATATGGATTCCGTCACATGGGTAAACGCGAATATGACGGACGCGGCGGCGTTAATCGGCGAATATGATATAGTCGCCGCGCCGGTGGCGGAAAAGGCGTTGCCGTATTGCAATATTGTCTGTATCACGGGAGAACAAATGCGCGATTTATTATCCGGCTATTTGTATGTATTAGAAGCCCTCGCGCCGGAGTCGATAGGCGGGACTATGCCGGAAGATGATTTTTATTATAATAATTTAAATAATAATTTAATTGCGAATCAGGATGAAGCCGCGTAAATTAATAAAATTATTAAAATTAAAAATCCGGGCGGCGTTGTCGCGCTTGTCACGTCACGCCGTTCGGATTTGTCTTGCTTTTTGGTCTGTTTTTCGACCTGTCTTTTTACCTGTCGCCGTGTGGTTAATTATATGGCAAGTCGCGGCTGTAATGTTTCATCAGCCGCTGTTATTGCCCGCGCCTTTACAGGTTCTGCGGCGTTTACTGGAATTAATAATGAATAATAAATTCTGGCGGGCGATAGCATTTTCAAGCGTTCGGATTTTAAGCGGCTTTTTACTGGGCTGTATAACGGGAATCGCGTTTGCGATTCCGGCGAGCGTCAGTCGCCGGATACGGGATTTTTTATATCCGGCGGCGTTGGCGATGAAAACAATACCGGTCGCGTCTTTTGTAATCTTGGCTTTAATCTGGCTGGATAATCAGAATTTGTCTGTATTTATATCTTTTTTGATGTCCTTTCCGCCCGTTTATTCAGGCGTTTTAAACGCTGTTTTAAATATCAATCAAGATATAAATTTTATAAAATTACTGGAAATGGCGAAAATATTTCGCGTCCCGATAACACGTCAAATCCGGGCGATTTATATTCCCCATATTTTGCCCGCGTTTCGGACGGCTGTTTCCGTCTCGATGGGCTTATGCTGGAAAGCGGGAACGGCGGCGGAATTAATCGGCTTGCCCCGCGGATCGCTCGGCGAACAGTTATATAACGCTAAAATCTATTTTCTCACGGCTGATTTGTTCGCGTGGACGGTGATTATTATCGCCCTGTCCGCGTCTCTGGAACGCGTTTTTTTATGGATATTAGATAAAATCGCCGAAAAATTATAAAATTCGTTGAAATTAATTTTATAATTATCATATATAAAATATAAATTATATCATATATAATCAATATCATAAAAATATAATAAAAAAATATAAAAATTCGGCGCGTGACCGGAGAGGATTTGACGCTTTATGTTTTATGTCAGGACGTTTAATAAAATATCCACAGAGGGATTAAAAAAATTTGATTTTACGCTGTATCGCGTCGGGGAATCCGTGGAACACGAGGACGCGATTCTGGTTCGTTCGGCGGATTTGCTGGATCGGCCTTTCTCGGAAAATTTACTGGCGATTTCCCGCGCCGGAGCCGGCGTGAATAATATTCCCATAGAACGCTGTACCGAAGCCGGAATCGCCGTATTTTCGACGCCGGGCGCCAACGCCAACGCCGTAAAAGAACTGGTATTCTGCGCCATGCTGATGGGTTCCCGCGATGTGCCGGGGGCGATTCGCTGGGTACGCCGTCAGGCGGGCGCGGGCGCGGATGTCGCGTCTGTAGTCGAAAAAGGTAAGGCGGCGTTTATCGGCCCGGAATTGTATCGAAAATCGCTCGGCGTGATTGGTCTGGGGGCGATTGGTTCTCTTGTCGCCAATCTCGCTATCGAATGGGGCATGGAAGTTTACGGCTATGATCCGTTTTTATCCGTGGACGCCGCGCTTCGTTTAGACCGTCATATTCATGTCGTGAAAGATTTAAAAGAATTATACAAACGCGCCGATTATATTACCGTACACGTCCATTTCACGGACGAAACGCGTAATATGATTAATCAAGAGGCGATTGACGCCATGAAGCCGGGGACGCGTTTTATTAATCTGGCGCGGGGTGAAATCGTGGACGATGAAGCCATGTTAGAGGCGTTGGACAGCGGCAAAATATCCGTTTATATTACAGACTTCCCGACCAATCGCCTGTTGACTTCGCCGCATGTCATCGCCATGCCGCATTTGGGCGCGTCCACACCCGAAAGCGAGGAAAATTGCGCGGTTATGGCAGTAGAAGAACTGCGCGATTATCTGGAAAACGGCAATATTAAAAATTCCGTGAATTTCCCGGCGGTATCTATGGAGAAAAGCGGCGTACAGCGTTTATGTATTATTCATAAAAATATCCCCGCCATGTTAGCCAATATCACGGCGTTATTATCCAAAGACGGCGTAAACGTGGAGAATTTAAGCAACAAATCACGCGGCGAACTGGCCTATACCATGATAGACTTGGGAACCGCGATTGACGAAACCGTATCTGAAGCCGTCCGCGCTCTGGATCATGTCATCCGGGTTCGCGTCCTCACATGGTAATATATTGATATATTATCACGCGAGAATAAAAATAAAAAAAATATAAAACGGAAACGCGTCCCCAACATCGAAAGGAGTAAACTCCAACGGGTACGCGTTTCCGTTTTCCTAATCAACCGGACGGATTCACGGCAATATTACGCCGGAATTACGCTGTTTTGAATATTTTATAAATATTTTATAATATTTTCCGGTTGCGCCGGGGGAGGGGGCGTGTTAGAATAACGCTCGCGCCGGGGAAAATCGGCGCGGTTATAAAAAATTACAAAATTTATATTAAGTAAGATAAAAATAATAGAAATATATAATAAATCCGGAGGGAATGAAATGCAGAAACGCAGTCACGCCCTTTTGGCGTCCATGCTTTTACGATCTGAAAACGGCTTTCCCGCCCGCCGTTATGAAATCGCCTTTTTAATCGGCTCCGTCCAGCCGGATTGCAATCCGTTGAGTTATTTAAAAGGCTCCGTACATCATAAGAAATTCGGCGGGCATACTTATGAAAATTCCCGGCGCTATATTCAATCCCACGCGCAACGGCTTTACAATCGCGCCCGCTGGAATCTCTGGTCTTATTATACGCTCGGCAAACTCACGCATTATGTCGCCGACGCCTTTACATGGCCGCATAACGATCATTTTC
>CAJOFP010000201.1 GCA_905233795.1 uncultured Oscillibacter sp.
TATATTATTAATATAATATTAATAAGTTTTATTGCTCGCCTATTTCGACAATTCTGACCGCGCCGTCAGCGATATATAAATCAGCGCGTCCGGCGTATGCGCGAGCCGTTTCCAGCGTAACCCATCGATTTGTGTCCCGATTGTAGCACGGCGCGGACTCGGAGACCGTATAAGTCCGATTGCCGTATGTCACGGCGGTTTTCCCCACCCATGAATCAAAAGAAATATTTTCCAGTTTCCGCATGGTTTTAATACTGGTATAGCGATCCCCGGCGCGGTTTAACTGTACGGCTAAATATTCGCCGTCTTTGACATCCCGAATCGGATTCACAGCCGGACCAACGGATTTTCCGTCGCCATATACAATCGTCAGCATTCTGACATAAGTTCCGGCGTAATCGGGATTATCATTATCATTCCAATGGTTATCGGCGCCCTGAACCGTGACCACGGCCCGGCCATATCGAATGACGGAACCGGCGTTGCCGCCAAAAATAATAAAATCTATATCCCCCGCCCAGTTAATATGAACGCCCTGAATCTCGGACGATGATATGACGCTTTTTTCAATCTGATCCAGAGACAACGCGCCGTCGCCGTCAAAAAAGCGAATATTGGCGGCTAATTTCCGGCTTCCCAAAGTTTTATTATTTAAATCCAGATCGCCGTTGATATTATTTCTCAATGGATTAAAATAAATATTATTTTTTTCGTCCGACATGATATTCACGGGCTGATTGATCGCGTTGGACGATGACGCTTTTAACGGGATTTCCGTCGTGCCGCATATTAAACGCGCCGCGCCGCCGGAATCCAACAGCGCGATTGCGTTTCCGCTTCCGTCGTCTGAAATCGCGCCCGCGATTTGCCCGTCGGCGGATAATAAAAATGTCGCTACTTTGCCGGGACGAAACCGCGCTATTGAATCCACCGCCGTCGGCAGGACGTTAAAAACCGTGCCGTTCAATAATTCAATCGTCGATGGCGCGGACGGACTGGGATAGCAATTTTCATAATAAGCCGTCAATCTTGTATCACAGACTAAAACGGCGTTTGAAATCGAAGAATAAATCGCCACGTCGCCGGATTTTAAATCCGAAAGGCCGATAGGCAGTCCGTTTTTATAAATATTATATCCCGTGCGATTGCCTGTCAGCGCGCTTAACGCGGCGGAACTGTTCGCGCCGCCGGAACTGATCATCACGGCGCCAGAAGACGGCGTTGTGATATTCGCGTTCTCAACCGGCAAAAACGTCAGAGCGTTATTATCCCGCAGAACCACGCGGCCCCGGTTGTTAATAAAAAACGTGCCGTCACGCGATTGATCCATATCATATGTCTTATCAGACGTGACCATTTTTTTCGCGCCGCCATCCAAAGAAGTCAGCGTCGTTTCCTCGCTTAAATTAAATAAAGCGCTTCCGGCTGAATTATTCGCTTTTAATAAATTTTTAAATATAATCGCCGTTTGTCCGCGTGTTAAATTATCATCGCCGGAGATATTTCGATCTATATTTTCCAGTAATTTTATACTGCGCGCCTGCGCGATAAATCCATCCGGCCATATGCCGCCAATGTCTTTATCCTGATAGCCTAATAATCTCAATAAAATCGTCACGGCGTGTCCGAGCGTCACGGAATATTCAGGATGAAAATATCCGTCGGCATATCCGGCAATAATTTTTTTCCCCCGCGCCGCTAAATTAATATAACCCGCCGCCCAGTGCGACGGCTTCACGTCCGGGAAAATCGTAAAAGCGGCGTAACGCTCCAACTCATCGTCCGCGCCGATAAAATTTACGACCATTTTACAAAATTGCGCCCTTGTCAGCGTATTTTCCGGGTGAAATAAGCCGTCCTCATAGCCGTCCAGTACGCCCATCAACCGTAACGCTTCCGCCGCCGTCGAGATATTCTCATCCTGAACGTCCGGGAATCCGCCTGTAATTCCATTTAATCCCCCGGAAAATCCGGCGGCTTGCGATAATAACGCCGAAAAATCCAGAGCGAATACGCAGAAAATCAATAAAAACGCGATTATCCGCTTTTTTATATTTCTTATATTCTTCATAAATCCTTTCCCTCGATTTAAAAATATAAAAACACAAAAATATAAAATAATATAAAATCAAGCCTGAATCTAATTATTATTTATATTTTTACTCCGCCCGTAAAGCATCCACAGGCTGCAATCCCGACGCTTTCGCCGCCGGATAGCTCCCGAATAAAATCCCCAGCGCGACCGATAAGCCAAACGCCCCGGCCGTCACGGGTATCGACGGATAAATCGTCATATGAAATAAAATATTGCCTAATATCAAACTGCCTACGGTACCGATTCCAATGCCGACTATGCCGCCAATGCCGCATAACATCGCGGCTTCTATTAAAAACTGCGCCACAATGCCCGATCTCTGCGCCCCTATCGCCCGTCTGATGCCAATTTCACGCGTGCGCTCCGTGACCGTCACAAGCATAATATTCATGATTCCAACGCCGCCGACTAATAACGAAATCGCCGCGATTCCCGCCAATACGCCGCCGATCATGCCCAGCGCCTGCGCTTCCATCTGCGCCCATTGATCGTTAGAACTTACCCAATAATATCCGTTATCGCCGACAAGTCCCTTTAAAAATCCGTTTAATCTCAGCGTCAACTCGTCCGTGACTTCCGAACCCGTTGCCTTTACCACAAATGATGTAGGTTTCTCCCCGCCTAATACGCGCCGTATCGTATACGGAAACACGATAAAATTATCCTGCTGGCTCTGAAACGGCGACGCGCTTTGACTTTCATCCGTCCGGGACGCGTAAACGCCGACAGCGCGGAACGCGAAACCGTTGACCTGTAACATCTTTCCCACCGGATTCGCGCTTCCAAAAAATATTTTCGCCGCGTCCGCGCCTAATACGCACACTTGATTATATTTCTCTATATCTAAATACGCTAAATCCCGTCCCCGCGCCAATTTTAACTCATTACATAAACTATATTGATCGCTGACATAATATAAATTCGGCGGACGCTCGCCGACCATATTCCCTATATTATCATATTCCCATGTCATATTCGCCGTCGATTTCGCCCCATAACTGACCGTCGCGCCAAGTCTGCCCTCCGGCGTAATGCCAATCACACTGTCCAGCGTATTGCAATATTGATAAATTTCCGGGAAATAATCCGGCGATATATCATT
>CAJOFP010000202.1 GCA_905233795.1 uncultured Oscillibacter sp.
AAGCCGTAAACCCGGAGAAAGCCAATCAAGAGAATAACACGCGTAAAGCGAATCCGGCGAATCAGACCGAAAAGAGCGCGAAACCCGCGTCCCGGCGAAGAAAACCGGCGGCCCCGCCGAAAGAATCCTGACAAGGGGGGATTGCCTTGGCGAAACGCATCAGAGATACGGATTATCTGAGCATCTCCACCCGTGTCCGGGCGATGGAAACCGGATTGTTATCCCGTGATAAAATGGAGCAGATTTTAGAGGCCCGTTCGCGGGAGGATATAGCGAAAATCTTGCAGGAAGCCGGTTATCCTGATTTAGACCCGGAGCGTCCGGAGGAAATGGACGCCGCTCTTGCGCGAATCCGGGAGGAAAAATTACTGGATTTGTCCGACGGCGCGCCCGATCCGGCGTTGTTTGATATTTTTAAAATTCCTTATGATTATCATAATATTAAATCTATATTAAAGGCCGACGCGATGGGCATGGATCCGGCGCGTATGCTGTCGGATTTGGGACGCGTCCCGGCGCGGGAAATCCGGGAGGCGGTACAGTCCGGCGCGTATGATTCTCTTCCGGGCAAATTGCCGATTGCGATTGCCGAAGCGAAAGAGGCGTTGGATACCACGCGGGACCCGCAAATATGCGATATTATCGCGGATCGCTGGAGCTTTGAGGATTTATATCAAAGCGCGGAACAGTCCGGGAGCGCGTTTTTATTAAATTATATTAAAATACGCGTGGACGCCGTGAATTTAAAGGCGTTAATACGCACGTTGCGCATGGGCAAAAACGCGGATTTCCTGCGCGGCGTCCTGATGGACGGCGGCGAAATTGATGTTAATTCGATTTTAAACATCAGCGCGAACGGCGGTAATAATATTTTAGATTTATATAATCCCACGGCATTCAAACAGGCCGCCGAAGTCGGCGCGGACGCGTTAAAATCGGGCGGCGCGTTGACGGAATTTGAAAAGCTCTGTGACGACGCCGTGACGGATTATTTAAATCAATCCAGTTTAATCCCGTTCGGGGAAGCGCCTGTGATTGCGTATCTTGCCGCCCGTGAGACGGAATACGCGAATTTACGCATTTTACTCATGGGACGCAACGCGGGTTTAAGTCCTGAGATTATCAAATCCCGTCTGCGGGCGGTTTAATCCAATCGGGAGGAGTGATATTTTATGGCTGTAACGTATCAAATCGCCGCCGTGGGCGACTGGGAATCCGTGATGGGTTTCCGGGCGCTGGGTCTCGACACTTATCCGGCGGCGTCTCCCGAAGAGGCGCGGAAAGAAGTCAAACGCCTCGCCAAAACCGACTGCGCCGTGATTTATCTCACGGAAAAATTGGCGAAAGAAATGCCGGATATAATTTCGCGTTACAAAGACGAAACGCGTCCCGCGATTATATTAATTCCGGGTCGTGAAGGCTCTCTCGGAATCGGCAAGGACAGCATTCAACGCGCTATCGAACGCGCCGTCGGCGCCGATATATTATAATTATTATAATATTTATAATATAAACGGCGATAATGAAATTTAAATTTTATATTAATTAAATTAATTAATATATCCCTTTTTTGAATTTTCACAGGAAAGAAGGGTTCTTTTGAGCGGAAAAGTTGTGAAAGTCTCCGGGCCGCTGGTCGTCGCCACCGGTCTGGCCGACGCCAATATGTCCGACGTGGTGCGCGTCGGTCCTCAGCGTCTGATCGGCGAAATTCTGACCATGAAAGGCGATACGGCGTCCATTCAGGTATATGAGGAAACGTCCGGGCTTGGCCCCGGCGCGGAAGTGATTACCACCGGCGCGCCGATGAGCGTCGAACTTGGCCCCGGCATGATCGAGGGCATTTACGACGGCATTCAGCGGCCTTTAGAGAAAATCGTTGAAAAAGTCGGCGCGTGTATCACTCGCGGCGTGGAAGTCCCCGCCGTGGATCACGAAAAGAAATGGGATTTTACGCCGACGGTCAAAATCGGCGATAAAGTCACGGGCGGCGATATAATCGGGACTGTCCCGGAAACGCCGGTTGTCCTGCATAAAATCATGGTCCCGCCGAATAAGAGCGGCACGGTGATTAAAATCCAGAGCGGCAAATTTAATGTCTTAGAGACGATTTGCGTATTAAAAGCCGACAACGGCGACGAAATCCCGTTGACGATGATTCAAAAATGGCCGGTTCGTATCGGACGGCCTTATAAAACGAAATATCCCCCGAAACGGCCTTTGTGTTCCGGTCAGCGCATTATAGATACGTTATTCCCGATTGCCAAAGGCGGCACGGCGGCGGTCCCCGGTCCGTTCGGCTCCGGTAAAACTGTAGTCCAGCACCAGTTGGCGAAATGGTCTGACGTGGATATAGTGATTTATATCGGCTGTGGCGAACGCGGCAACGAGATGACGGACGTTTTACGCGAGTTCCCGGAATTGAGTATTAATCGCCAATACGTCAGATATGCCCGTGGCGGCGCGGGAAGCGTCTGTTTATACGGGAATCACAATCGCCGAATATTTCCGGGATATGGGCTATGATGTCGCCGTTATCGCCGATTCAACGTCAAGATGGGCGGAAGCGTTGCGCGAGATGTCCGGACGCTTGGAAGAAATGCCCGGTGAAGAGGGCTATCCGGCCTATTTAGCCTCCCGTCTGGCGCAATTCTACGAACGCGCCGGCAGTGTGGAGTGTATCGGCGCGGACGAACGGCGCGGCAGTCTGACGGCTGTAGGCGCGGTATCGCCTCCGGGCGGCGACCTGTCCGAACCGGTTTCACAGGCGACTATGCGTATTGTAAAAGTATTCTGGGCGCTGGATTCGTCGCTTGCCTATCGGCGTCACTTCCCCGCCATTAACTGGTTAAATTCTTACTCGCTTTATCTGGATTCTCTCAAGCCGTGGTTTGATGAGAATTTCGGGGAAGAGTTTATGCAAAATCGCGGCAAGGCCATGAGTATTTTGCAGAACGAAGCGAGTTTAAACGAAATCGTTCAATTAGTCGGTAAAGATTCTCTTTCGGCGTCGGATCAATTAACATTGGAAGTCGCCCGCATGGTTCGTGAGGATTTCTTACAGCAAAACGCTTTCACGGATATTGACGGCTATTCCAGCTATGACCGGCAGGGCAAATTATTATCTCTTGTTCTGGAATATGAGATATTATGCCGGGACGCGATTGCGAAAGGCGCGGAAGCCGCTAAATTATTTAATATCCCCGTCCGTGAGAAAATCGGACGCGCTAAGAGCGTACCGGTGGACGAATACGAAAAAGCGTATCAGGATATACGCGCCGAGATGGCAAATCAAATCGCGGAAGTAATCGCGCAGGGAGGCGAAAATTTATGATTCGGGAATATAAAACCGTAGAAGAAATCGTCAGCCCCCTGATGATGGTCCGCATGGTGGAAAACGTCACTTATGACGAACTGGTCGAAGTCGAATTGCATGACGGTTCCGTCCGGCGCGGGAAAGTCTTGGAAGTCAACGGCGACACGGCGGTCGTGCAGTTATTTGAATCCGCCGCCGGGATTAATCTCGCCAACGCTAAAGTAAGATTTTTGGGACATCCGTTAGAATTGGGCGTGTCCGGCGATATGTTAGGCCGCGTGTTCAACGGCATGGGACAGCCTATCGACGGCGGCCCGGAAATTTTACCGGAAGAATATCGTGATATTAACGGCTTGCCCATGAATCCGGCGGCGCGTGACTATCCGAATGAATTTATACAGACCGGCGTTTCCACGATTGACGGCTTAAATACGCTGGTCCGCGGACAGAAATTGCCGATTTTCTCCGGTTCGGGATTGCCGCACGCGAATCTGGCGGCGCAAATCGCCCGTCAGGCGAAAGTGCTGGGCGACGAGGGCTCAAATTTCGCCGTCGTATTCGCCGCGATCGGCATTACGTTTGAAGAATCTGAATTTTTCGTCAGCGAGTTCAGACGTACCGGCGCGATTGACAGAACCGTATTATTTTCCAATCTTGCCAACGATCCGGCTGTAGAGCGTATCTCCACGCCGCGTATGGCGTTGACAGCCGCTGAATATCTGGCGTTTGAGAAAAAAATGCACGTTCTTGTCATCATGACGGATATTACGAATTACGCTGAGGCGTTGCGCGAAGTATCGGCGGCGAAAAAAGAAGTCCCCGGACGGCGCGGCTTCCCCGGTTATTTATATACTGACTTGGCGACGTTATACGAACGCGCCGGACGGCGTTTAGGCAATCCGGGTTCCATTACCATGATTCCCGTTTTGACCATGCCGGAGGATGACAAAACCCACCCGATCCCGGATTTAACCGGTTATATCACCGAAGGACAGATTATATTATCACGCGCTTTGTATCGTCAGGGCATTCACCCGCCTGTGGACGTGTTGCCCAGTCTGTCAAGATTAAAAGACAAGGGCGTCGGCAAGGGCAAAACCCGCGAGGACCACGCCGACACAATGAATCAGTTATTCGCGGCGTATTCGACGGGCAAAGACAATAAAGAATTAATGAGTATTCTGGGCGAAGCCGCTTTGACGCCGACGGATTTATTATACGCCAAATTCGCCGACGAGTTTGAGCGCCGTTATGTCAATCAGGGCTATGAGGAAAATCGAAGCATTGAAGAGACGCTGAATCTTGGCTGGGAATTGTTAAGCATACTGCCGAAAGCCGAGTTAAAGCGTATCAAGCCGGAATTGATTGAAAAATACTGGCCGAAGCAAGATAATAAGCAAGATAACGCGGAATCGGACGCGGAAAATTAAAAAGGGGGGTTCAATATGCCGGAAATTACGGTAAGCCCTACCCGAATGGAATTGACGCGTTTAAAAGGCAAATTGCGCACGGCGCAACGCGGTCACAAGCTCCTGAAAGACAAGCGCGATGAACTCATGAAACAGTTTTTGGATACAGTCCGGGAAGTGCGGGTTTTACGCGCCGAAGTCGAGTCGGAACTCATGACGGCGCATAACGCGTTTACAGTCGCGTCGGCTCTGATGAGTTCACAGGCGATGGAAGAGGCGCTTGCTTATCCTAAACAGTCTGTGGAATTGACCATGACGACGAAAAATATTATGTCCGTGAACGTCCCGGAGTATCATTTCCAGACCAAAACGCGGTCGGAGTCGGATATATATCCGTATGGCTTCGCGGCGACATCGGGCGAATTGGATTCGGCTGTGGACGCGCTGGGAAAAGTATTTCAGAAAATGCTGAAACTGGCGCAGATTGAGAAAGCGGCGCAGTTAATGGCGGAGGAAATCGAAAAGACCAGACGACGCGTCAACGCGTTGGAATACGTCATGATTCCCAATACGCAAGAGGCCATTCGTTATATTACGATGAAACTGGACGAAAATGACCGCGCCACGACAACGCGTTT
>CAJOFP010000203.1 GCA_905233795.1 uncultured Oscillibacter sp.
CCAGCAGATACGCGCCCAGTCCGGCGTTACGCCGCGAACGCGTCACGCAAAATATTGATAGATTCGCTCAGGGTTCGCATATTCCCGCTTTCATCCGTCAATATGAGCGACTGTGTTTGTGACGCGGCGTCTTTCAAAACTTTTTTTCGCTCTTCTATGGAGTTTTGATATTCCGCAAGCTGCTCCGCATGGTGATCTTTTAACGCTGTTTTTTGCGCTTCGAGCGACTTTTTGTATAAAGCTAATTGCTCATTGTTTGATTCCTGAACCGCGTCGATCTGTTCCTTTTGCGCGGTTTTCAAAACCGACAATTTATCGCCGTTGGCTTCTTTCAGCGCGGAAAGCTCTCTATTTTGTTCTTTTTTTAATTCTTTTAAAGCGCGTTCATTTGAGGATTTTAATTCTTTCTGTTCTTCTGACTGCGCTTTTTTTAATTCCGCAAGACGAACATCGCTCTCTTCCTGAACCGCGTTCTTCTCCGCGTCAACTTGCTCTTTCAGCGCGGCTTTCCGCGAATCCGCCCGCTCTTGAATCCGCTCTTTTTCTTCTTTCAGAGCGGCAATTTGTGATTTCCTGTCCGCCTCTCGTTCTTTTTGAGCAAGTTTTTCTATATAATCAGATAAATCCCGCCGCGCTTTCGCCCGGCTGAGCCTGTTCTCTCTTTTCGATTTCCGCCTGTTCCGCTTCCGTTTCCGCGTTTAGGGCGTCAATCTGGGCTTCCACCGCCTTGATTTGATTGTATTTATCCTCGTCAATCAATTTCAAATTCTCATTGTATTGACGATCAATTTGAGCGATTTTTTCATCGGTAGCCCGCTCAAAAGCATCCACTTCCGCTTCCTGAGCCTCTTTTAGAGCTTCAAGTTGCTTATCCGCCGCGTCCTTCGCCGCTTCGTACCGCTCATCCAGAGATTCTTTCAGCGCGTCTTCTTCACTGTACGCTTTCCTTTGGGCGCTATATTCCGCTTCCAGTGACGCGGCAAGCGCGTTTTCTTGCTTATTATACGCTTTTTTTCTTTCATCGTACTGTTTATCCAGTGACTCTTTCAGCGCGTCTTCTTCCGCTGACAGTGATTTTTTCAGACTATTCACTGAATCTTCTAACGCTTTGGTTTGAGCCGCCAATTCCTCTTCGCTATATTTGGAAACAGCCAACCCCAATTCAAGCATTACGGAGGTCATCTCGTCCGTGGGCTTGACAAGACGCGCAAGACCGGTTCGGAGCGTAGTCCCGGCCTGTGACGCTTTAATTCCCGCGTTTGCCATTAATCCAATGGCTTCCGCCGTATCCTCGACGCTCAGATTCAAGGCGCCCGCCAACGGCGCGACGTACTTGAATGTCTCGCCCATCATGCTGACGTTGGTATTCGCGCTGGACGACGCGGCGGCGAGAACATCGGCGAAATGCGCGGAATCGGCGGCAGTCAGACCAAACGCCGTTAAAGCGTCGGTAACAATATCAGAAGTACGAGCTAAATCTTCACCGGACGCGGCGGCCAGATTCATAATGCCCTCAATGCCGTTAAGCATATCTTCCGTCCGCCAGCCGGCCATTGACATATAAGTAAAGGCTTCCGCCGCTTCATTTGCGGAGAATTTTGTACTGCCGCCCATTTCAATGGCTTTTCCCCGGAGAGCGTCAAAATCATCCCCGACCGCGCCGGATATGGCGGAGACTTTTGACATCGTGTGGTCAAACTCGCTTCCGACTTTGACCGCGTCCGCGCCCAGCCCCGCCAGCGCCGCCGCGCCGCCCGCTATGACGGATGTGACGGTTTTCATCGCGCCGGAGGCGAAGCCCGTCAGTTTGTCAAGCCCCATTTGAAAACCGGACGCGTCTATTTGCGTATCAAATTTTAATGTGCCGTCATACGCCACAACTTCCACCCCCGCTCCTCACGCGAAAGACAGTCGTTATCGGCGCGTAATGGCTCTACCTAACCTGTCGTCCCTTTTCGATTTTTAACTCAAAACGGCGTTTACAGCCCCTGCCCTTGCAGATCGCGTAAATCCCACGGCTCTCCGCCTGATTATCATAGAAAACCGGCATTTTGTAGCCGCAATAGGGACAGATCGCTCTTGTATCGCCTGTATTTTTATTTAATTCCGTCCTATTCATTGTCATTGTCCGCGTCTCCGTTACCCAACAGCCCGGCCAGATCCCCGCCTGACGCCGACGCTCCGATTCCGAAAGCGGCAGGGCGTACAGCCGTTTCATACGGTTCAAAAACGTCCGCTCGGTCTCGGACATCTTTCCGGTGATTTTCGCGGCGCGGTAGCCCATGATTTTCACAAACTGACATCGGTCGTCCAGAGCTTTAAACATGGCTCGAAATTCCCACCAATGCAGATAGTCAACGGCTACAAGGTCAATTCCGTATTGCTGACGGAACGCCGCGTAAATATACTCGTCATCGTAATCAAACGAGTAAATCCGCCGCTGTTCGTCTTCCGGGGAATCTTCCTCATCATCGTTTTTGTCTCTCAGCGCGTCTCTCAATCGCTGTTCCTTATCGGAACGCCCGCAGAGATAGAACCATGTGACGGCTCGCATAATATCAGCCGGATTTTCATGTCTTGGCGCGTTTTCAGGCGGGAAGTACAGGTCAAACGTCCGAATCAGCCGGTCTTCCGGCGTAATATCCTCGTCCAGCATCAGAAGCTCGAATAAAACGGAGACGCGGAAATCCGACCGGATCGGATACTCCGCGCCGCCGATTTTTACGCGTTCCGGCGGACAGTCCGTCAGCAGATTCACCGGTTTTTACCTCCGCCGCGATTCCGCCGCGTTTTTTTGTTGGAGTTGCGCTCTTGTTTTCGCCTCTGTTCACGATTTTGAACGCGCTCAAATCCGTATTTGTCCGCGAGACCGTTCAGATTTTTACCCGCGTTCACGCCCTCTTCGGCGACGCGGGCGAACGCGTTCAAATGCGCGCCAAGATGATTTTTATCTTTTCCCGCGAACAGCTTTTCCGACGTTCCGGAACCAAAAAACCGGTCAAAAAAACTTTCTATGGCGCGGCACTGCGTCCGTATCGCGTCCGGGCCGGACAAACCCGCATAAGTCGTGGGATTCTGTAACTTTTGATTCAGTTCATCCGTCAGATTTAAAAGCCTCTCATACTCGTCCGCGTCCAGCAAATCCAGTTCCAGTTCGACGGAGCCGTGAGACTTCGTCTCAATCGTAATTTTACTCATCAATAAATCCTCCCGGATCAGTCCGTAGATACAGCCGCCGTGAATGTTTTTGTGGACGTGTTGAACGCGCCGTCAACCGGATCGCCGCAGGCGTTCAGATTCCCGGAAATCGCCATCTTGTTCTCACCCGCGATTCCGGACACCTCCACAGCCACGACGAATTTACGCGCCGAGAACGTATTGGCGACGGGCGTGGTTACGCCCTCATTTTCCGTCGTCTCCTGATTCCAAAGTTCCACCCGGCAGTATTCCAGTTCCGCCTCTTCGCCGACCAGATGATTCCGGCCTATTTTATAAAACTGCGTCTGATACGAATCCACACTGGACGTGGATGATTTTTCGTTGACGTATTTGGTGGTGTCTATCTGCGCGTTGGGATTCTCGTCCAGCGTGGTGAACCCCGCGCCCATCAGCGCCCACTCCGGCGTCTCCGTCGTTCCGACATTCAGATAATCGGCGTACTGGTGCCGCCGTATGACTTTTTTACCCATGATCGCCCGCCTCCTGATAGTAATTCAATTCTAATTGTATCTGGTATCTCGCGTTCTTCTGAGCTCCGTCATAGAGATAGCCGGACGACAACACGCACAGGGACTGCGGCGTACATTTATCCGGCATTTCCGGAAAATTTTCTTTCCGATCCTGTTCTTCCACCCATGCCGCGAATTTTTCATAAAACGCGCTGTTCGCCGTATTTTGAATACGATCCAGCGAATAATACTCCCGGCTCCCAAAATTAAACTGATAAATCCGTTCGGAATCGCCGTTAATATAGCCTTTGACAACGGGATCAAAAACGCCGGTTTCGATTGTATACTGAACCGGCTCTTTGCCCAGCGCGTTCAGCCGAAACGCGCCGTTTTTTAACAGCGGGCATTTCAAGAAAAAATTGGTGACGCCCTCAATAATCGTATCGACAGCCATTCGGATTCACACTTTCTTCGCCGCTTCCAGAATTTCTTCTTTTTGTGAAACTTTCATACGCTCAAACCAACGTCCGCCGCGCTGAGGGTCATAAGGTCGGGATTCCGCCGTATCGTAATATTGCTTCGCCGCGTAAGGCGCGATGTAATTGACTTCCCCGCTTCCCACAACTGTTCCCAGCTTCCCCGACTTTTCCAGCGTCCCCGTTTGAAAAGGAACCATCGGCGAACAGCGGCGCAAAACCTCGCTGTCCACGAATTTTTGCGCCCGCGTAAAATAACCGGTCCGCTGATTTATCATTTGTGGATTCCAAATCAACCGGGCTTTTCCGTTCGCGCCCTGAATAACAGCGCCTCTCGGCGTTTTAATTTCGAGTTTCGCCATAATTACACGCCCCCAATCCGCCAGTGCCGGAGCGCGACGCTTCCCCGCCGCGTATTGTCCGAATAATCCGTAATTTGAATTAATTCCGCGTATAACCCGTAATTTTCGGCCAATTCCCGCGCCCCCTGTTCCGTGACGGTTTCGGATTCCGGCGCCGGCGCGTCCGCGCTGTCAAAACAGGACGCGCATATGATAATAAAATCCCCGGTCCGCAGGGTCCAATGTTCCGGGACAGCTTCATCCGCCAGCCGTACTTCCGCGCCGACGGGTATCCGGATTTGATACGCCTCATCCGATTCCGGATACCCGTCGCCTTTCGCGGACCGGCGTTTATGATGAAACGACACGCCGGAAATCCGCGTGGCGTAAAACACATCAACCCGGCTTTCCCGATTCAGACGCTGATTCAGGAGAATCATATCCCAATCCGCCGCGATCATGTCGTTCCGCCCCCTGTCCTTTATACCGGCGCGGGGAGATCGTAACGCCTCGAAATTCCCCGGTACAGCAGACCGGTATCCGCCAGATATGTTTGAATAACGTCCATTACCGCCGCGTCCGCCGCGTTTTGCGCGTCCGCCGTCCCCGTATTTCGGAACGTCACGGAATAGCCGTCGTTATTCTCGGACGCGATTTCCCGCCCCTGTTCGTCTGTCGCTCTGGTCGCGTCAAATTTGTACAGACATTCCGCGACCGCGCAGACGGCGTCCCGAACCGCGTTCAGAATATCCTCATCCGTCACGACCCGCGGGCGTCCGAATGTGACACGATCAATTACGGCGGACGCCTTTTTCGCGTATTTCGGGAACGACGCTTCCGGAATTTCGTCCCCGGCGTATTCGTCCGCGTAATACGCGTAATCCGTGTACTGTCTCATCCCCGCGCCTCCCGCTCTGTTTGTTTTCTCAACTTTTCTTTTTGACTTTCGCGGCGGAAGTTTCCTCCGTTTGTTTTTCGTATTCCGCCAGACGCGCTTCCAGTCCCGCGACTTTCCGTTTTAATTCCGCGATTTCCCGGTCTTTGTCCTCCGGAGCGAAAATGAGATTGCCCTCCATATCCGTAATGGTATAGCCGAGTTTTTTATACTCATCGGCTTTTTCGTCCGCGATTCGGAGAATCCGGTTTTTGAGCCGCGCTTTCAGCATAAATCCGCCTCCCTCTCTCAAGTGACCCGTCAGAATCCGCGCACTGACAGGCGATGTCTTTCAAGCGCTTTAATTTTTCGTATAATAAGTTTTTCCGCTTTGTACGCTGGTATCGTTGGTCGGAGCGTAAGAACTATCCGTCAGTTCATACCAGCCCTGTTCTTTCGGATTGCCGGACGGACTTGTGACCGCCGTATAAGTGTACGCCGTGCCGCTGGATACATTGAACGCGACGGCGTCCGCCTGATTGGGCAATATAAACACGTCCTCGAACGATTCCTCGAAATACTCAAACTTGCCCTCGGAACCCGCGGACGGCGGATCCAGACGCGCGAATTCGTAAGAAATCGGCGTAATAACCGCCTGCGGATACACCAGAAGCATATTAATCTGTTTCGCGTTGTCGTCCGGCGTCCAGCCCTCCGTGAAATCATATAACGTGCGCATCATGTCGGACGGGACGCTGGCGGGAATCGACACTTCATCAATCGCCGTAATGCCGCGTCGGATCGCGCTGGATGTGGTTTTCAGATCCATATGACGGTAAATCTGTTTGGCGTTGTTGATCAGCGTTCGGACCGACGGCGTGACGTACAGGACGCGACCATGACGCGGAACGCGTTTGTCATCCATATTCTGCATGAACCGGTCAAAGACCTCCAGCACATTGTCCGCCGTCAGCGACGTTGTGTCCGCTGTTTTGCCCATCGTCTCCCAGTCCGAAAATAATTTGGATACAAGATACGCGTTCATCTCCGGGAACTTCTGTTCCTCGTTATATACGCGAGTGATATTGGCGATGGACGCGGCCTGATTCGTCTCGTCAATATCACGCGGATGAACCAGCGTTTTCCACGTTCGGTGATTATTCAAAACCAGCGGGGTCCAGCTGATGGCGTAATTGCGTTTCCGCGCCCCGATGGTGTCCCGGTCCCCGTCCACACGACCCGTCGCGGCAATCGTGGGAATCTCAATGACGTTGGATTTAATCCAACGATAACGGTCGTTGTTCGGCGTGGCGAAAAGCGCGCCGAAATACAGCGCGTAAGGAAACTGCTGAGACAGCGCGGCCTGATATTCCGCCGCGTAATTCATTTCGCCTAATGACATAATAATCTCCTCCTGATAGATTCATATTACGGCGCGGCGGGTTTCGGGTTCACCTGCGCGAAGTGGAAATTGAACGGATTGGGATTTCCCGCGCCGACGCCGGCGCCGCTTCCGGCGGAAAAGCGCGGAAGATGATTCGGGACGGTCGGCGCGGCGGGCGTCGGTTCGGCGGGTTTCTCAGGCGCGAACGCGCCCTTGTAATCGTCGTTGTCACGGAGCGACTGTAAAAACTCTTTCGCGCCAAGGAGCGCGCCGTCCTCAAGCTGAAATTTTTTTGACCGCAATTCCGCCAGAATCCCGTTCCGCGCCGCTTTGCTGGTGAATTGATACCCGGACAAAAACATCTCTTCGGCATGACTCCGCGCCTGATCCTCCAGCTGCTTTTTTAAAGCCGCCGTCTCCGTATTGTGTCTTTGCTCCCACTCCGCCGCGGATTTCTTGATTCCCTCAATATCCATGTCTTTATAAGACTTGATCGTCTCGTTGGCGGTTTTCAACTGACCCTGTACGCCGGTCAGTTCCGTCACTTTCGCCTCGTAATCCGTCTTGGGAACATACGCGCCGTCGGAAAGATTAATCAGCTTCAGATTTTTATCCGCGTTGATTGCCGCTTCCAGTTCCGCGTATGTCATCGTTTTCGGCGTTTCGCCATCTTTGGCTTCACCGTACAGCTTTTTTAAAAATTCGTATGCCATAATCTCCTCCTGTGTAATCAGGAGACCGCCCATATCGACCCGTAACGGTCACACGCGGCGGTCTCCATATAGTGTTTATCGGCTTCTCCAGACAAATTCCCCGTTTCCGACAGAAATCTGTTCACAGGTAAGCTCTCGAAATTTCAACAGCCATTTCAAAAGCTGTTCATGTTCTTTTTTACACGATTCACAGCCCCAGTCGTGATTTTTATCGTTTAACATTGTCTGGAGATGTTCAATCGCTTTACAAAGCTCGTCAATTTCCTGTTCCGGCATCTTAATTGTTCTCCCGCAGATCGGCGGTGCAAAAATTCACGGACGGGTCAACGGCGAACAAATCCCGCGCCGCGTCCTCGAACAGCGCGTTGAAATTGCCCCGATCATCGCTCAGGTCGTCGTTGAAGAACTGCATGACATCCGATTCAAAGATGACATAAGTGTGTTCCGC
>CAJOFP010000204.1 GCA_905233795.1 uncultured Oscillibacter sp.
GCGTAATCTTTGCCGGGAATCGGCGGACCGGTATATTCCCAAACTTTACGTCCATGATAAACCGGCCATTCATGTTCGTCAAATCGAACATATGTGACAATTCCTGACGATTCGTCGCCCATATCCCTGTAACAGAATTGATCTTGCGGATGTTTGTTTCCCTCAAATATAAACTTCGCCGCAAGAGCGTTTCCGTTATCGTTGACGCTTCCTCCGGCTAATTCCGCCAGAATCTGTTGCGCCGTAAAATCCGCCTGTCTCGCGTTGAATACCGCTTCCGTCGCCAATACGTCGTTGTCACAGTATTCCGCGACTTTCTCCCACATATCTTCCGGCACGGGTTTATCCCACGGCAGACCAAGTTCCTTATGATGAATCCCTAATTCAATCTCGAATTTCTTCAAAGACTGTTTCTTGCTCGAAAATTCCCAAATATCCGCGTATGAAATATTATAAGCCTCGCCGAAGAAACAATTCGGGTCTTTTTCGCTTATAATCTTCTGCGACAGACGGAAAAGCCGCTCGTTATCGTATCCGATTAAACGGGCGTATAAAATATGATTGTCGTACCGCCGACAGTTGAAACCAATCAAGCGATGACGGATTAATTCCTCAATATCAGTCGGCGACGGGTTAATCATCCGCACGACGTTCTTTCCCTCACCGGCGGCTTTCCAGTTGACAAGAAACAGATTCGGAAAGACTTCCACGTCAAAGAATATAATCGTTTCATCGTCGTTCACGACGTTTTCAGACGGTTCGTCGGATTTAAATTTCATCTTATTGACCAGTTTGACGCAATAATCCGCCTGATTGGTGCTGTTCGCCGCGAACGTGAGAACAGCGTTTCGCATATCCGTCACGTCATAGCGCAAGTCGGATTTGTACGCGTCGTCTAAAATCTTGTGAATGAAATCGACGCTGGGTTTTGTCGCCGGATGAATCTCTTTATTGAGATTTTTCTTGATAAGTTTCCGCAGCGTCTGTTCACTTTTTACGGCTTCAAAATCAACCATTTTTTCTCCTTTCAATGGCAATCCTGAATTGATTGCGGCTATTGGCTTATCGTTACATTTAGTAAGCTGTCGTCTGAGAGAACTGTTGCCCGTGAAAACTTTGATTTCAATATGGTCTCCGTAAACGCGGCTGAGTTTCGACGGGTCTCCGGCGTAAATATAATGCAAATGAATCCCCGCGCCGGATTTGCTTAATTCCGCATAAGTCGGCGGAAATTTATTCGCCGCTTCCAGATTTAATTCCAGACTTTTCTGACCGGTAACAGGGTCGGGAATATCAAAGTCAATCACAATATGATTTTCCGGAATTTGTACGAAATGCAGACGGGAAGTGTCCAAATCGGACAGTTTCGTCGTTACGCGTTCCCATTTTTGAAGCGGCGTCCCGTTTTCGGACGCGTATTGCGCCGGACAGTCCGCGCAGTCACGGTCAAATATTGAATCATTTTTATCCTCAAACGCGATCCATGATAGATTCGCCGGTTTATCCGTTTTCTCCGCCGATTGCTCCTCAAACTTTTCCGTCCGAAAACCTTTGCAATAGTTTCTCACTCTTTTACCGTCCGGCAAAGTGTAACGCTCTTTGTAATACTCCCGGAAATAATTTTTCAGCTCTTCCTGAAACACTCTCCAAGAATACGGATGTGGAACTTTGGCTTCGTCGCAATAGGTTTTATACATTTCCCACGCGGCTTTCATACCTGTTCCGTCCTCTTTCTTGAATACGAAATACGAATCCCACATAAAGTTATAAAAATCATTGGACGCGCCGAGCATGGCGATAGGAATATAATTGTCATACGCGTTTTTATTCGCCAAGTAAACTTCCTGACAATGACAGGCGATAGCTCCAAGTTCAAAATTGACTTGTTCCGTCAATCGCAGATACTCATGAAACGGAAGTTTATTTCCCGTCGGCGACACGTCGATTAAACGGCGTATTAAACCGGATTTCGCGTCCGTGATTTTGACGGGTTTATTTGTACCGAGAAATAAAAACGTCCTGAATTTTGTGGAATATAACGATTTATGTTTCTCGTTGACAACCATTTCCTCATGAGATACAAGGCTGTTCAGACGCGTGTTGTCCTCAATTCGGGATAAATTACCGTCATGTTCGACGGCTACAAGAGGATTTAAACGAAACGGCTCCAAGGCGAACGCGGCGTTGGCGGAACCGAGACTTTTGGATTCAAAACTCGCGCAATATCCGTCAAATAATTTCTGGATAATATTCAAAACCGTTGACTTTCCCGTTCCGCCCTCGCCATAGAGAACCACAAATTTTTGAATTTTTCTTGAATCCCCGGAAATAACGGACCCGATAGCCCATTCAATCTTTTGCCGTTCCTCCGGGGAATATAAAACCGACATCAGTTTCTCATAGGCGACCGGGTTTCCGTTTTCCAGCGAATAAGTCAACTGTCTGCTCGCGTAATCCTCTTTTTTCACTTTCGTGTTGGCGAATATCAATCTCTCATCCAGCGTGTGAAAGTTATCCCGCATTTGCTTCTGACAATATTTATGCCACCGGTCGATCATACCGGAATCCGCGTCCCACATATGGAGAACCCGGACTTCCCCATTGAACGCGTCCTTATGCTCTTTTATAAAATTATCAAGCTCCCGGTCAATCATGCGCAAAACGTCCTGTTCGTCCGTAGACCAGAAACCGCGCTCCTCCACCCAGACGGCGTAAAAATCGCCGCCGCGTATCATTAAATCCTCGCTCTTTTTGATAATAAATTTGGGATATATCTCCGTCACGCCGCGTTTGCCGGTTTTCGTGGAAATCAGAAGAAAGTCAAGCATACTATATTCAACCTTTTCGCAAGTTCAGAATTTCCGTGAGATACCACATGGCCTGATTCCAGATTTCGACTTTGCGCAAATCTTTTTCACAATGCGCGAGAGTAAACAACCCGCCGTCTCCGTTCGGCATATAGTCCCGGTTCAGGAAACGGTCAAGAATATCGTTTACTTTTCGCCTGTCGAAATGTGAATCCGAGAACACCCACAAGCCAAGATTGGTAATCATACCGTTAAACCAGTGACCCGCGCCGTAATCGCTTTTCGGGTCTCCCGATACGGTTTCTTCCATACGAATTGCCAAAGCCGCCATCATTTCAAGAATATTGCACTTTTTGTCTCTTTCGGCGCGGTCTATGATA
>CAJOFP010000205.1 GCA_905233795.1 uncultured Oscillibacter sp.
GAAAGGAGAAGCTACCCGACAAAATATCCAAAAACAACGGTTATTGATACAGAGAATTTATTACAGGCTGGATTGCATACGGACGGATTATATCAATAAAACGATTGCGGAACTGGTGAGAACCAAACCGGCGTATATCGCAATCGAGGATTTGAACGTCCGAGGCATGATGAAAAACCGGCATTTATCAAAATCCGTATCAAATCAGAAATTTTACGAATTTAGAGCGAAATTAACCGCGAAATGTGTGAAGTACGGGATAGAATTGCGGATTGTGGATCGCTTTTATCCGTCGTCAAAGACCTGTCATCACTGTAAACGTATAAAGCGCGATTTGAAATTAAAAGATAGAATATACTCTTGCGTTTGCGGCTATACGGCGGACAGGGATTTAAACGCGGCGTTGAATCTGAGGGATACGGATTGTTATAAAATCGCCTGAAATTTTCAGTACCGATGGCTAATCGGGAATTTACGCCCGTGGAGAGTACAAAAACCTGTGAGTAGCGTCCGATTGATTGTCAATCAGCGCGAAAGTATACTCATCCCCAGTATAGAAGCGGGAATTTTCTCAATATGGGTATATTTGTCCATATTTCGAGTAGCAGGATATTAATTTCATGAAAGCGAAAGCGGCGGACTATCTTCTCTACGATGAAGAGCGCGGCGTGTACCGGCAAAGCCCGGAACAGGCCGTGCGGGATGACGTGGAGAAACGCTACTGGCTGCATGTGGGGCGTACCGTCCTGAAAGACTGGCGGCTGTATATCATGCTGGTTCCTATGCTGCTGGTGTTCCTGTTCTGGCGGTATTTTCCCATGTATGAACTGCTGGGATGCTTCAAAGTTTCGGACGAGGTTCTCCCGGTGTCGCAACAGCTCTTCTCCGGATTTTCTTATTTTAAGCGCTTATTAATCGGGGGAGATAATTTATCTCTGGAATTTTGGCGGGCCTTGCGCAATACGTTCATTCTTAGCTTTTACGGCTTGTGTTTCGGCTTCCCGATGCCGATTATTCTGGCTCTGTTTTTTAACGAAATCAAATCCAATATCGCCCGCAGTTTCTATCAGGTTCTGACTTATCTTCCTAAGTTCATGTCAACTGTTGTTATGACATCTCTTGTTATGATGCTGGTCAAGCAGGGTTCTCTTACAAGCGGCATGGGAATTGTCTCTCAGGCGTTTGTCTCTCTGGGACTGACATCCGCGGAAACCGCTAACGCGGGGCTTTTAAATATCCCGTCATTTTTCCGGCCCGTGTATATCATCAGCGGCATATGGGAAAGCGCGGGTTATGACTCCATTGTGTTTTTCGCGGCGATTATCGCCATATCACCCACCAGTTACGAGGCCGCCCAGATCGACGGCGCGGGCAAGTGGGCGCAGATGCGCTATGTGGTTCTGCCCAGCATTCTGTCTACTATTGTAATTATGCTGATTACGCGGATCGGTTCTTTATTAAATATCGGCTATGAGAAAGTCCTGTTGCTTTATAATACCAATACTTATGTAACCGCCGACGTGGTGTCCACGTTCGCCCAGCGATACGGTCTCGGCGGTACGGGCAAAGGTCTCGCCTCCGCCGCCGAAATGATGAATAACGTAATTGGTATGCTGTTGGTAATCGGCGCCAATACGATTGCCCGCAAAGCGTCCGACGTGTCGCTGTATTAAAAGGGGGCGCGTATTGTGAAGAGAAAGCTGGAAATCTCCGAGCTGATTTTTAAAATTATCAGCTATCTGCTTCTGACGGTTTTCGCCCTGTGCTGTCTGTATCCGTTTGTTTACGCCGTCTCCGCGTCCATCAGCGGACGGGCCGCCGTGGATTATAATCAAATCGTGATTTTCCCGAAAGATATTCAATTCGACGCTTTCCGCCGGATGTTCAGCGACAATATGTTCTGGAACGCTTATTCCAATACGCTGTTTATTACGTTCTACGGCACGGTTTGGGCGCTGTTTTATTCGATTTTGGGCGCGTATGCCTTATCAAAACGCCGGTTATTATTCCGCAAGTTTTTTAATTTCTTTCTGGTTTTTACCATGTGGTTCGCCGCCGGTATCGTGCCGCAATATTTAAATTATCTCAGTACGCAGAAAGTATTCAACGCCGTGGGAATCATGGACGACAAATGGCTGGTAGTAATCGCAATGGGCATGGCGGCTATGAATATTATTCTTTTGCGTAACGCGTTTGAGGGCGTCCCAAGCGAAATTGAAGAGGCCGCTATTGTGGACGGGGCCAGCGAATTTCAGGTATTGACAAAAGTCTATCTGCCCATGAGCAAATCCACAATCGCCACGGTCGCTCTGTTTTTCGGCATTTCCCGCTGGAACGGATACTTCTGGGCGCGTCAAATGATTTCCAATTCCAACGAACATCCTCTTCAGGTATTTATCCGGCTGAGACTGGAGCAGTACACGGACCCGGAATTTATGGCGGGCTGGAATGAAATTTACGCCGCCGATTCCGTGATCTATGCGCTGATTGTCTGTTCCATTGTGCCGATTTTGATTATTTATCCGTTTATTCAAAAATATTTCGCCAAAGGCGTAAACGTCGGCGGCGTGAAAGAATAAAAAGAATAATCGGGCTATGCGTAAATTATATAAATAATTATATAAATTTTATATTAAAATTTTATAAAATCTTATGCGTATGAGAAAAAATCAAAGGAGGATAATATGAAGAGATGCGGAAACTGGGTCGCCGTCCTGCTGGCCGTGATAACGCTGGCGGTTTCGCTGACAGGCTGCGGCCCGAAAATCGACGTGACAAAGTACAGTCAACCCGGCGTCCAGTCCCCCGGCGCGGAACAGAGCGGCGCCGCGACGAGTAACGAAAACAGCGCCGCCCCGGCGGAATTGACTTACGCGCAAGGCGTCATTCTTCGCATGGCGACGGGATATAATTCCGTGAAAACCGGTCTGAGTTTCGACGCGGAGACGGCGGGCGACGGTATCACGCTGGCGGACGGCAAAACGTATCGTTCAGGAGATTTGAAACCCACATGGGTAGAAGTGGAAAATTTGCTTGGCATTTCCATTGAAGATAAATATCAGGGAAACAGCGCGTCCAACGAGTTTGATTATTGGAAAGAACGCTTGGGCGAGGTGGATCTTGTCAGCGGTACCGCTGTGACTTTGACGGAGTACGGCGAGGCGGGAAGCCTTGTGAATATTCAAAGCCTATCTGGATAAAAATCCCATTGTCCGGCTGTCTATTACCGGCAACACGTCCACAGGCGCGATTTATTTCTCTCCCTATTTTGACGGCGTAAACGACATTGAGAGAATGCCCCTTATGCGGGTGGACTGGGTGCGGAAACTCTTGGACGGCGAAGGCGCTTTCACGGCGGAAAACAGTAATCAGACAGCTGAACCGGTTTAACAGCCTTATATGCCGACATCCGGAGCGATTGAGATCGACACTGTCACGGCGGACGGAACCGGCGTGGAAACCGTCACGAAAAATTATGACGCCGCCGGAAATATTATATCAATCATGAACGCCGCCGGAAGCGTCAGCGGCGTGGACGCGGTCAATATGCTCCGGGATTATATCGACGCGGCGTATGGCGGCTATTACGGAACGGAAAGATCAAATCTCTATGTCGGTCAGAACGCCGCGTGGGACGCTGACGAGCTTGTCGCGCTTCTCCGCTGTGTGGTAGCCAATCCCCAGACTTTAAACGGCACGGACTCCGTGCAGGGCTTGTTCTCCCGTGAGGACGACAACAATCAACGCCGCGTTGACATGATGCGTTTCGCGGGGCATTTGTTCGGCGTTCGCGGTCTGGAATCCCGTCAGGATTATCTCTATTTAGACACCGACGGCGTGATGAAAGACGCCCGGCAGCAGCCGGAATCTTTCCGGTCTTTCATGGATATGTCCGCCGAATCCAGTTCCACCATGCTGGAAAATGATCTTGGCTTTATGCACTATGATTATAATCAAACTCAGACGATATTAAACGCGACGAAACTGCAAGCCGATCAGGGCGAAAAATATATGGCTGTCATGGTTCCGGTGGCCCGGTGGCAGGACGGAACGGAAGGCGGCAGATATATGCGCTTCACGGAGTCATGGCGGAGCGTAAAAACGGACGGCTGGGGCATTTCCCGCGCCGGAACGGACGGAAATCCCGATAAACTCAACGCCGCTCTGAAATTAATCGACTTCGCCTATACTGACAAAGGCATGATTCTTATGTCCTACGGCCCGGACGCTTTTATTAAAACAAATCCCGACGGCAGTTATGTGACGTTTACTTTCAACGGACAGGAAATGCCGGAAATCGCGGACGCCACTTATCAGGAACTTTGGGATAAAGCGAACGGAAATTACACGAATTACGCCCGTATGTATTTAGGCTCCACCCTGAGTTTCGCCAAAAGTCAGGCGTTTGAATATCAATGCACCCATGAAGTCGGCAAAGAGGGCGCCGGGCATATCTCCAACGCCATCGGACTGGGCGTCCTGCGCCATCCTGAACTGGCTGTGACGGAAAATCCGTGGTATACTTCCATCCCCACCGTACTGCCTACCACAAAACAGGAAAGCGATTTGTTAAATACCTATACGGAATTAAGCAGTAAGGGCCGTTTCTCCCAGAACAAGGGAGAGAGTAACGAGTTCGTCAACGAAATCGCGGGCGGTTACGCAACGCAGGGCATGAGTAACGCCGACGAAGCCGCCGCCGCGGTTCGGGATACTATGGGCGGCTCGCAGTATTTACAACTCAAGCAAGGCGCGTGGGATCGGCTCTTGACTTATTATAATACGCTTTAACGCGATATTAATGCGATAACGGAAACAACGCAAACGCCGGACATCCGGGGGATATTTCCCCCGGAGACCCGGAGCGGGAGGCAATCTATTATGTATAAAAAGCAAATGGCGCTGCAAAAGGCGCTCTGTCTTTTGGCCGTCTGTTCGGGGGCGCTGGTCTTTCTCTACGCTTTGGGCATGATGACCGATCTATATGATACGCTTTATTCCACAATGATGAACGCGGCGGATCTGACGCAGACGGATGTTCCCGGTTCCGCGGTTTATTACAATATGCAGGAGTTCAACGCCGTGTTTCTGCGTTTCAGCATTGTCTCAATTTTGTTGGCGTGCCTGTTATATCTTACTAATACGCATATCCGGCGGCGGTATTATATCGGCAATTATATCGCTGTCGCCGCTTTCGCCGGGTGGAATCTCAATCTTGCTATCTGGTCTCACGGCTATATTGAGATTTTCAAGAAACAGTTCTTGGAAGTGGATTTCGCCGCGCTCCGCGTTCACGCGGATACATGGAAAACCGCTTATACGGAGTCCACTTTCTGGTTTGACGCGCATTACGGCGTTTTCGCCGTGACATTCCTGATTTCCGCGCTTTTGATTTTAAACGCCTTTTGGAAAATCAGCCTCATGACGGCGGAAGCGCGGCTGATCCGTGACGGAAAGGAGGCGGCGGCATGAACGACGAAAAAACCATCCGGCTGGATCGAATGCGCTACACGAAAAATACGTTTTCATCCGGCTTCGCCCTGCTGGCGATTCTCTTTGATGTGTTATTCTTTATCAGCCTTTATGAATCGGATGTGGGGACGTATTATTATAATATTCTGATCGGCGCGTCTATTTTATATAATTTAATCTTTATGCTGGCGGCGTTTCTCTCGTCGGAGGGCGTCAAAAATTATAATATCAATTATTCATGGCTGATGATTCTTTTAGGCGTCGGGCAGATTATCCGAATTTTTATTTATCCCGTACAGGCTCACGCCGCCGTGGTGACGGTGCGGGAACAGGCCGTAACCGTGATGACGGACGGACAGTTTATCCGCGTGACGGCCTATCTGATTCTTTCCGCCGTCTGTCTCTTTGTCGGGGCTTTCGTGGGCATTTCCAGAAGTCGCGCCCTCTCATCTCATTTGTCCTCTCTGGGACAACCGTCCGCGTAAAGAAAGGAGGGGGAACGATATGGCGCAGATGAATATACAGCATATAGATAAAATCTATGATAATAAAGTACAGGCGGTATTTGATTTCAATCTCGACGTAAAAGACGGGGAACTGATCGTATTGGTAGGTCCCTCCGGGTGCGGCAAATCCACCACGCTCCGTATGATCGCGGGACTGGAAGATATTACAGCCGGACAGCTTTTATTGGACGGTCGGGATATTACGCGGACGCCCGCCAAAGATCGGGATATGGCAATGGTATTCCAGAATTACGCGTTATACGGTCATATGACGATTTATGAAAATATGGCGTTTTCTCTGACATTGCGTAAAGAAAATCCCAATGTGATTCATAAAAAAGTATTGGCGGCGGCGGAAATTCTGGGATTAACCAGTCAGTTAAATAAAAAGCCGTCTCAGCTCTCCGGCGGACAGCGTCAGCGGGTCGCTATGGGACGTTCTATTGTCCGAAATCCGAAAGTATTTTTATTTGACGAACCGTTGTCCAATCTTGACGCGAAACTTCGCGGCGCGACGCGGCGGGAAATTTTATTACTGCATAAAAGATTAAAAGCGACGATGTTATATGTCACGCACGACCAAACGGAAGCGTTGACGCTGGCTGATCGAATCGTCTGTATGTCTATGGGACACGTTCAGCAGGTGGGAACGCCGCTGGAACTCTATGACGCATTTCTTTACCGTCACTGTACGGGAGGACTATCTGGAAGGAAAGGGCTTCCGGGTATCCCTGACGGCGGCGGAAAAACAGGCGCTTGTCCCTTGGGCCGGGAAAGAAATTGATCTGGGCGTCCGTCCTGAGGACGTGAAAGCGGATGGGGATATTCCCATGAAAGTATTTTCAAATGAAAATCTGGGCATGAATACGCTGGTGCATGGGCATATCGGCGGCTCTGACGCCGTAAGCAATAAACTCTCCGCGAAACTCCGGGGCTGGTGTGATTACAAATCCGGTGACGCTATTACAGTATCGTTTGCGCGGAAACGCTTTTTTGATGTAAAAAGCGGCGAGGCCATCGGAAGGGGGACGGACATATGAGCAAGCGGATAAAAAATAAAAACCGTCCCGGCGGAATGCCGGAGTCTATCCGGAAATTTCTGGTGGCTTTGAAGCGTCAGCCGTCCATGATTCCTCTCACGGTATTGATTATCGCGTTTTTGCAATATTCCCTGAATCTGACCCATATTTCCGATACTACGGCGAAAATTCAGGGAACGGGCATGGGGCTGTGCGGTTTCTGTACAATGCTCTTTTCCATGCTGTCTTTGATGTGCTTTCTTAACGCCTTTCCCCGCCGCAAGAAGCCGGTAATTTCCATGATTTTCCTGATGGTTATCATGTTTGGCATCGTGTTTTATTGCGATTATCATTACGCGACGCTGATTCGGACGGCTTTGAATCGCGCCGACAATCCGGTGGTTCTGGATTCCAGCACGATTTATATCGCGCAGGCGTGGAACGTATTGCAGGATCATATGGCGTTATTAATCGCGGGCTTTGTGATTACCGCTCTGCTTCCCGTATACAGTTTTCTGTTGCGGAAGATTGACACGTCCATTCAGGTGGAGGATTACGGCAGACTGGGAGAGATTGACGTATCCGGCGAAGATTAATCAAACGGTTTTGATCGCCGGTAAGCCGATAAACGGTAATAAAAAAGGGGAATCAAAGAAAACGCTATGGCATCCGGAAAGAAGCGAAACCGCCGAACCGTGCCGGAAGAGCATCGGTCCACGGAAGAATATTATAAACTTCATACCGGCGCGGTGGATGATTTAATCCACGCCGATGAGAGCAATTCCCCGCCGGTATCGGAAAAAGAATTAAGAAAATATCGCTCCGGTCCGAAATTCGCGTTGCCGGATTGGTTAAAGGCTATTTTGATTAAAATATGGTTCGCGGGTTCCGTGTGTTTCTTCCTGTTCTGGGGACTGTCCGCCTATGTGACGGCAAGGCTGGATCTGCTGGTCATATTCGGGATCGGTCTCGGCATTGTGACGGATTTGCTGACAAATCATGTTCTTCGATCTGTTTCGCCGACAAAACACGGTAATGACCGCTGGATGATGTTCCCCCAAAAACGATACGCGACGTTTTATTTGAATATTCTTTATGCCATGTTTCTTTTGCTGTGCGTGGATGTGTTTTATAATTTTTTAAATCTGGCGCGCTTGGCTTTGGGCGCAGAGACTGTTTTAGGGGTGGAACCTGTTCTTTTCGGCGTTTTCTATACGGGCTTTGATCTCCTGTTTATCGGCATGAAACGCCTAATAATACA
>CAJOFP010000206.1 GCA_905233795.1 uncultured Oscillibacter sp.
ATTCTGAAAAAATATTCCGTAAAATACGAAAAAGGAGAATAAATATGCAAAAACGCGTTTTGGGCAAAGACCTGACTGTTTCCGCCATTGGTCTTGGGTGCATGGGCATGACCCATGCCTACGGCGCGCCGTCTGACGAGAACGATATGTTGCGCCTGATTTCTCAGGCGGTGGATTTGGGCTGTACGCTTTTCGACACGGCGGAATGCTACACGGGTACGAATCCGGACGGTTCCACGGCGTATAACGAGGAACTTGTGGGCAAAGGTCTGCGGGCGTATCGGGATAAAGTTGTAATCGCCACAAAATTCGGCGTCCGGCATACGCCCGACGGTCTTGCCACAGACTCCCGACCGGAAGTGATCCGAAAATCCGTGGAGGGCAGTCTGAAACGGCTTGGCGTTGATTGCGTTGATCTTTATTATCAACATCGTGTGGATCCGAAAATTCCTGTAGAAGATGTGGCGGGCGTGATGTCTGATCTCATGCGTGAGGGAAAAATCACCCATTGGGGTATCAGCGAGGCCACGGAAGAAGTGATCCGCAAAGCTCACGCGGTCTGTCCGCTGACCGCTGTGCAGAACCGTTATTCCATGATGGCGCGGGATTATGAAGCGCTGTTCCCCGTATTGGAAGAGTTGAACATTGGATTTGTAGCGTTCAGTCCTCTTGCTAACGGCTTTTTATCGGATCGCTATACAAAAGATTCCAAATTTGAAAAAGGCGTGGATTTCCGTAGTTTCATGCCGCAGTTTACGGAACAGGGTATGGAGGACAACCGACCTTTATTGGAATGTGTTCGGGATTTATCGCAAAAAAAGAACGCCGCTCCCGCGCAGATTTCCCTCGCGTGGATGCTGGCGAAAAAACCTTGGATTGTGCCGATTCCCGGCACACGAAAATCAGCCCGGCTGATTGAAAACTTTGGCGCGGCGGAAATTTCTCTGACAGCGGAGGAACTGGAAAATCTGGACGCGATTCTCAATTCCATGAAACCCGCGACAGTGTACGGCGTTCGGAGATAAGGCGGCGCGTATGACGGATACGGAACAGATACAAGAGCAATATCGAAATATGTATGACGCTATGATCCGCAAAGACGCCGACGCGCTGTCCAACATTCTGGACGACAGTTTTATTTTAATTCACATGACGGGAATGCGTCAGCCGAAAGCGGTTTTTATTCAATCCGTGCTGGACGGAGTATTGAATTATTATTCCGCGCTGCATGAAAATATGCCGGTAAAAATCGACGGAAATCAGGCGGAACTGACCGGACAGAGCCGTGTCAACGCGGCGGTATTCGGCGGCGGACGGCATACATGGCGGCTTCAGCAGAAAATTAAATTAAAAAAGACAAGCGGCGTATGGAGAATGACACAGGCTGTCGCGTCCGTTTATTAAAACAATAAAAAATATACGGAGGTAACGGGACGGAATGGATATTTTTGAACGAATGCACAGCGGCGAATGGATTCACAGCCGGAAAGACCCGGATTATACAACGATTGCGAGAGCGGAAATGAACCGCAGTTTTCAGGTATGTTTCAAGATTAATCACACTATGCCCGGTACGCCGGAAGTCCGGGCGTTGCTGGAAGAACTGTTTGAGGGACGGTTGCCCGCTTCTTCCAATATTTTTCCCCCAATGGAGATTGACCGGGCGAAATGTCTGACGCTGGGCGAAAATGTGTTTATCAATCATGGATTTACCTGTATGGCGTCCGGCGGCGTTACCATTGAGGACGGCGTCATGATCGGTCCGGAGGCGGCGATTATCACGGCGAATCATGATTTTCATGATCTGTTGATTTTACAGTTCAAGCCCGTGACGATTAAAAAAGGCGCGTGGATTGGAGCGCGAGCCGTGATATTGCCGGGCGTCACGGTGGGCGAGGGCGCGGTTGTGGCGTCCGGCGCGATTGTGACAAAAGACGTGGCGCCCCGGACGATTGTCGGCGGCAATCCGGCGAAATTTATTAAAAACGTGGAGTGATTGTAATGAAAATTCTGACGGCGTATTTTTCTCTGAAAGGACAGACCATCGCTCCCGGCATGAAGATTGTCAATCTAAAAAAAGGACACACGGCGACAGCGGCGGAATTTATTCAACAGGCTGTGGGCGGCGATCTCTTTGAAATACAGACGGTCAAAGCATATGTCGAAGATCACATGAAGATGATTTACGAGGCCAAAGAGGAACTGGAACAGGGTATCCGTCCGGAATTGAAAGGCTTCCCGGAGAATTTCACGGATTATGACACGGTATTTCTGGGCTATCCCAACTGGTGGAATACCCTGCCTATGCCGGTGGTGACGTTTCTGGAAGGACTGAACTGGACGGGCAAGCGGATCATTCCATTCAATACCAGTGAGGGAAGCGGTTTGGGAAAGAGCGTGGATAAAATTCGAGAAATCTGCAAAGAAGCCGTCATAGAGAACGGTTACGCGCTGAAAGGTTCTCAGGTGGACGGACAGCGGGAGAAAATCGCGGCGTGGGCGTTGGAACAGATCGGGCGGGTGAGAGAATGAAACTGACCGTCAACGGGCAATCTTTCGTTATGGAATCGGAAAACAACGCGCTGGATGAAAGTATCCGGTCGATGTGTCCCGTGACGCTGGAAATGACGCGCTCCGGCGAACATGAGTATTACGCGGCGCTTCCGAAAAAGGCGGATACGCGGGGCGCGTCGGAAACCGATTCTGTGAAGAAAGACTATGTCTATTATTTCGCCGCGTGGAACGCGCTTGCGCTGGTGTTCCGGGATACGAATATCACGCCATACAAAGTGCGGATTGTGGGTCGTGCGGACGGCATATCTGAAATATTGGAAAAATCCGCGGGAAAAGTAAACGTAAAACTGGAATTATAAAAATTATAAAATTACAGAAAGGGCGTTTGAATTGAATCGAAAACGGATTTTATATTTATCGCTGATTCTCGCGGTTCTGTTTATTTTTACCGGGTGCGGACAAAAGACGGCGGCTTCTCTTCCCGCTGACGGGGCTGAAATGATGACAAGTGACAACAACGGGGACGGCATGGAATCCGGCGAAACCGGACTGTCCAATCAGACGGAACCGGAACAAATCGCGGAAGAAGCCGGAGACGACGCGGCGATTGAGGAAGATAACGCGGCGAACGCGGAAGAATCCGCCGGGGAAACCGTGACGGACAGGGAAACACGGCGATTGTGGCGGAAATGATCGCGGAGAAAACCGGCGCGGACATGTTTGAGATTGTCCCCGCGGAAGATAATTATCCCACGGACAATTACAGCGCTTTGACAGATATGGCGCTTCAGGAACAGAAAGACAACGCCCGTCCCGCGATCGCAAATGAAATTGAAAATTTCGACGATTATGACACGGTATTTCTGGGCTATCCGATCTGGTGGAACGACCTGCCCATGATTTTATACACGTTTTTGGAAAATCATGATTTCAGCGGCAAAACCGTGATTCCGTTCTGTACGCACGGCGGATCGCGGATGGCGGGAACGGAAGCGAAAATCAGAAATGTCATTACGGCGGATTCCGTTCTGAACGGACTTGCCGTCGCGGGAACCGACGCCCAAAATAATACGGATAGTGTACAAGAAAGCGTAAACAACTGGCTTTCCGGGCTTGGATACTAAACAAACGCCATGATGAAGAGACGGAATATTCAGAAATTTGTGGATTCCGTCGATGATCTCTATATGCCCGACAACTTATATCGCCATGTTTTCTTTTTTTAAACAGCGTTTTAGTGTGTAATGACTTTCGGAGCGAAATTTTTTCCGCGCTTACCGCGAAAAATTTTATCTATACTTTGCTTCCGAAAACGGAGATTCGGGAGCAATACCGCCGTTTCATCATCCATTTCCCGCTGATTGCGCCATGCGACTACAAACCGCGCCTCCGCCGCGTATGGAATATAACCCAGACGTTGAAGGCGTCCTGATTTTTCCAAAAATTTCCGTGAAAATTTCACGGCGTTGACACTTTGTACGCTTTTTCATCTTTTCGGATCAATCTTTTGATCGTCATATAATATAAAATCCGTTTTCGATTCAATTCAAACGCCCTTTCTGTAATTTTATAATTTTT
>CAJOFP010000207.1 GCA_905233795.1 uncultured Oscillibacter sp.
AATCACACGCTGAATTTCACTGTCACGTCCAATCACGGGATCTAATTTATGACTTCTGGCGTCCGCCGTTAAATCACGGGTAAACTCCGCAAGCGTTTTGCCAATCGCGCCGCCGCCCGCGTTATTATTATCATCACGCCGATCCCCTGTCCGAAAGCGTCCGGCCTGCGCTCTCGGCGCCGAACTGACTTTACGCATTAACGCGTTACGCAAGGCGCGAATATCGGCCCCGGCTGTACGCAAAATCTGACAGGCTCTGTTATTGCCTTCTCTTAATAAACCGTCCAATAAATGCTCCGTGCCGATTTGCGGCGTACCGCCTCTGGCGGCGTCCTCCCACGCGATTTGTAACGCCCGATTCGCTCTTGGACTGAAATACTGCACGGGATTTGTCCCCGGATGTCCGGCGGGCAGTTTATCCAGTAAAATTTCTTCTATCATATGACTTGTGAAACCGGCTTCGGTCAGGACTTCACAGGCAATCCCGGAATCTTTACGCATTAAAGCCAATAAAATATGCTCCGTGCCGACGTAAGCGTGACCCAGTTCCGCCGCCGCTTCTTGTGATAATTCAATGACTGACAAAGCGTCGCTTGTAAATTGTTGTTCGTTCATGATATAAAATTTCCTTTCTCCCCGTCCCGCCTCCGGGACGGGGGATTTTAAATTTTAATTAAATAATATAATTAAATATATTAAATTAATAATTAATATATTTAAATCAGCCTTGAGATTCTAATTGGCGCAATTCGTCGCGGATTTGCGCGGCGCGTTCAAAATTTTCGGCTTTAATCGCCTGTTTCATCTCGTGACGCAGGGAATTTAACCGCCGCGCTTTGGCGAATCGGCTTTCCGGCGCGTTGGCGTTCGCGTTTATATTCGCGCTTGTATTTGTATTTGTGTTTGTGTTAGCGTTGGCGTTTATATTCGCGTTGTTCGCGCTGTCTTGATTCATATTCGCGTTTTGATTCGCGTCTTGATTTGTGTCTTGCTCCGGTTCAACGACGTATTGAATCGCGCCGAGGGCCGGGAAATCGTCGAAGAAATCGTCAAACGGATTGTCGAAAAATCCGCTCATCAGAGACGGCATAGGGGTGAAAAAGCTGTCAAGCCAATTCCCGGAACCGGCGCGGGCCAAGCCGCGATTTTGATTGCCGTCATGATCCGCCGCGCCGTTGTCATGGGACGGCAGGAAGAAACCGTCATGATTGAAAAAGTTCCTGAATCCGTTCATCATGGACTGTTGACGCTGGTTGAAACGCTGTGTCACGCCCAATTTCTCCGCGCATTCCTGACAAAGATTTTGATTTTCGATTTTACCGTTTATATTGCTGTGGAAAAACACGGTCGCTTCATTTTTACCGCAATGTTGGCATTTCATAACAGATAACCTCCAATTAAGATTAAAAATTTTTAAATTTTTTAAATCCACGCTATATCGCAAGCGGATTGATTAAGATTAAAATTAAAATTGATATTGATTGATATAGTATACGCGAGGATTCGCGCCGCTAAACCTGTAAAATCAGGGCGTTTTTCAAAATATCAGCGCGAACCGCGTTCCGCGTCTCTTTCGGGACGGCGTTCAACGCCCGGTCTCCCGTGACGGCTAATAAAATTCGCGCCGTCGATTCATCTAAAACGCCTGTGTGTAACAAATTGCTTAACATGGCCCGCACCGACGGGAAATCAATTTCCGCGCCTAAACTGTTGATAACGTGCATTAAAACCGTTTCGCGGTCCACATGGACACGCGTGATTTTAATATAGCCGTTGCCGCCCCGCCGACTTTCGATAATATAGCCGCGTTCAGGCGAGAACCGCGTGGACATGACATAATTAATCTGACTGGGCGCGCAGTGAAATCTTTGCGCCAGATCGCCGCGCCGGACTTCCAACACGCCGTTTTCGGCTTCATCCAGAGAATCCTGTAAAAACGCCGCGATTAAATCCGAAATGCCCATATCAATCACCCCTTTCGATATTTTTCAATTTTTATATTTTATTATTTTATCTTGCTTTTTATTTTTTAATTCGCTTTTGACTTTGACTTTCTTTAACCTTTGTTCTGGGAACAGTATACCACGGATTTTCCCCTTGTCAATAGTCTGACTTTGACTTTCTTTGATTATTCTGTAAACAATTTGTAAAGAACTTGTGAATAATTTGTGAATTAAAAAAATATAAATAAAAAATAAAAAAATAAAAATAAAAATATTCAAACGCGAATCCGGAGTGAAAATTAAATTTTACCCCCTGTCCCTTTTTCTGATTGAAATCTGATTGAAAAAAGAGGGAACAGGGGAATTAAATCATTTTTACGCTTTAAAATAATATCCCACGCCCCATTTTGTACAAATACGCTCCGGTTCGGCGGGATTTTCCTCCAATTTCTCACGCAGACGCCGAATATGTACGTCTACGGTTCGATAATCGCCCATATAATCATAGCCCCAGACAATATTCATGAGATTCTCGCGGCTGTATACCCGCCGGGGATTGCGCATAAGCAGCGCGATTAAATCATATTCTTTCGCCGTTAATTCTATCACGCGCCCGTCCCGGATCGCCGTCCGTTCCTCCGTATTTAACGACAAACCGCCCGCCGTCAGAATCGTCCCCTGATCCCGCTGGACCCCCGCGGCGCGTCTCAGCAACGCCCGGACACGCGCTTTTAATTCCAGTAAATTAAACGGCTTTGTCAGATAATCATCCGCGCCGCACTCAAAACCCATGAGTTTATCGGCGTCCTGTCCTTTCGCCGTCAGCATGATAATCGGCACGTTGGAAAATTCCCGGATTCTCATGCACGCTTCCCAACCGTCTATCTCCGGCATCATGACATCCAGAATAATCAATCCAAACGCGCCGCTCCGCGCCAATTCCACCGCCGCCGCGCCGTCATACGCGCATTCAACTTCATATCCCTCATGTTCCAGATTAAATTTTATCCCTTTCACAAGCGTTTTCTCGTCATCCACAACCAGAATTTTCATCCGACGCCTCCCGCTTTTATTTTTTATTATTTTTTATATTTTTTTATTTTTATATCATTTTACGCGTCCCTGATTTTTATATTTTTATATTCCATAATATTACAATTATTTTACAAATTATTTTACAGATTTTACAAATTCCCGAAATTGTAACTTTTGTTTCGGATTGTTATTTATTATTTTATACCGTTATCAAAGCCGCGACCGCGTCAAACTTGCCCTGACCAATCCCGGACACGTTCATTAAATCCTCAGGACGGGAAAACGCGCCATGCTCCGCGCGATAAGCTATAATACGCTCCGCCAACGCCGGACCGATCCCCGGTAAACTTTCCAGCTCATCCGACGACGCCGTATTAATATTAATTTTGCTGTCCGCCGCGCTGTTATTCGCGTTATTTTCACCAAGATTCTCCCCAAAATTCTCAACCGGTTGATTTATATCCGGCTGTTCGTCCTGATTTTCTCCGGGATTTATACCCGGCTGTTCGTCCTGATTTTCTCCGGGATTTATATCCGGCTGTCCGCCCGGATTCAAATCTTGATTCAAATCCTGATTTTCGCCCGGATTATTTATGTCCTGATTTTCGCCCGGATTTATATCCGGCTTGGAATCCGATTCGCTGTCCGGCTCCGATACGCCGCCCGGCGGCAAAGTCGATACGGATGACACCGTGACCGACGGCGGCTCTTTCGTCCGAAACGCGAATAATAAAAATAAAGCCGTCATTCCGAGCAACATCCATTCATATTTTGTCAGTTTTTGTTTCAATTTGGTTCCGTTTTGTTTCTTTTTCATAGTTGCGCTCCTTATTTTTTTTTGTTATACTGCTTTTCGTCGGGGGACGCCGTAAAGGCTTTACTCTTCAAGCATATTCTATATTATATCATATCATAAAATCGAGGGCGCTGCATATGAAAAAAAATCAATTTCTTCTCGTGTCTCTCTTTCTGATCGCCTCTTTACTCGTTCCCGCCGTCACGGGCGATACGCAAACGCGATCCGGGACATCATCTCAAACGCTGACAAGCTCTTTATTCGTACCGTCCGCCTCCGCCGAAGATTCGGAATCCGGTCAGGAACCCGCCGCGAACGCGGAAAATCCGGAAAATGAAACTCCGGCGCCTGAAATCCCTGAAGAAAATCTGCTCCCTGAGGATCCGCAAATTATGGCCCATTCCGCCATTTTAGTGGATTTGAACAGCGGCGGGATTTTGTACGGCAAAAACGAACATGAAAACCAATACAACGCTGCAAAATGCCTGAAATGCGGCCTATGTTTGGAAATATGTCCAAAGTATAAGGATGGAGAAGATTTTTTCGGAGCTGCATTCGCAAACGACTGCTACCTTGTAGCATCAAGAAACGGCGAAAGAAAAGATGAAATAAAAGA
>CAJOFP010000208.1 GCA_905233795.1 uncultured Oscillibacter sp.
CCCGTCCCGGATTTTCACCGCGCCACGCGTCCAGCCATAATACAGCCGTTAGTTTTAATCGCTCGCGCTTTCTGTACCCGACGGCGTCTCTCGGCGTAATCTCCCAGTTTCGCCCCGCGTATTCGTTCCGGATTCGCGTCTTGACTTCCACAAAACAAATGATATGCCCGTCCGACGCGATTATATCCAATTCACCGTAACGACAACGCCAGTTGCGATTTAAAATTTTATATCCATGCCGTTTTAAATATTCCGCCGCCGCGTTTTCGCCGTAATCGCCCCGGATTTTCATTTTCCGCGTTTTATCCGACATCATATATTATATAACTCTCTTATTCGCCATAATATTATATAACTCTCATGATATAAATTTTATATTTAATATTAAATTTTATCCATCCATTCCCGGCGGGCGTTCCATGTTTTCAGAAAACTCTTTCTGTGCGCCGGACACGGGCCGTATAAATCCAGCATTTCATAATGATATTTCGTACCGTAACCCTTGTGACGGGCGAAACCGTACTGGGGATATAATTTATCCAAAACATCACAAACATAGCGATCCCGCGCCACTTTCGCCAGAATCGACGCCGCCGCTATCGACGCGCTGATACTGTCCCCCCGGACAATTAATCTATGCGGCTCTGTAATTACACACGATTTCCCGTGATCCCGGTTGCCGTCTATCAACGCCATATCCGGGCGGATTTTCAATCCCGACATCGCCAGACACATGGCTTTTAAACTCGCGCTTAATATATCCGTCCTGTCTATCTCTTCCGGCTCCACCCACGCTATTTTATAATCTACCGCCGTATTGATAATCAAATCATATAATATTTCGCGCCGTTTGGGCGATAATTTTTTAGAATCATCCAGACCGGATAAAATTTCCGGAATATTATCCGAATCCGGCGGGCATAGAATCACCGCCGCCGCGTAGACCGGCCCTGCCAGCGGACCCGCGCCCGCTTCGTCACAGCCGCAGACCCAACGCAATCCCGCCGACCATAAATCGCGCTCCGGCTCCATACGCCCTATCCGCTCTATCCGTTTTATTCTCTCCGTCGTCATGCTTTTTTCGCTCATTCCTCATCCGTCGTCATGTTTATTCTTTTCGTTTATTTCTTATCCGTCTATATTTTTCCGGTCACGCCTCATCCGTCATATATTCTTCCGAATTTTCTTCGTTATTTTCCGCGTCATTTTCTTCCCAGCCCTCCCGGACTTGATTCGCACGCGTTTCAAGCTCTTCCGGCGTGAAATCCCGGATTACAAACTCCACCGCCAAATCATGCCGACTTGCTAATAGCATATCGGGAAAAATCACACGATAACGCCCGGACTGTAACGGCAAGTTATAATACGCCCAGAGATTGCATAAATAAATCAAACTTCCGCCGCCCGGAACAGTCCCGGACGGACGTATATTTTCGCCGTAATCTTCCTGTCCGTAAGATTTGCGATAAAAATCCCAGCAGAGATTTTTTCCTATATGGCGCGTTTTCCGCCATTCTTGATTTTTATCGTCATAAAATTCCAGAATCCACTCGTCGCCGCGATCCGCCGCCGGAATGAAAGGCTCCGTCGCCGAGTGATTGATAATCATGATTTTAATTACATCCGTATCAGCCGGATAATCCGGCCACTCCGTCTCCATGACGATTAAATCCCGGATCATTTTATCATTTACATTCCGAAAATTCGTCGAACCCCCGACAAATCCGCGATTGCGCGATAAATAAATTACAAAAGCCGCGCTTAATATTATTATAATTACTAAAATCGCAATTACCCGGATAGTTTTCCCGATTCCGTCCGACATTTTATTTTAATCCCCTGATTTTATATAAAATATTAAAATTAAAATTCATTAAAATTATAAAAATTATAAATTTTTATATATCTTCCGGGCTTTCGAGCGTAAAGCGGCCAAGTTTGCCGGAGCGAAATTCGTCGAATAACACGCGGGCCATGCGTTCCGTGTCGATTTCGCCGCCGGAGATTTTATAGCCCCGCCGCGCCCCCGCTGTTTTTAATAATTCATATCCATACGCCGTCTGATTTTCAAATCCCGATTCAGCCGGGATTTTATTATTATTTAAATCCAGCCCGTAAGATTTTAACAGCGCGTCGGGATAACGCCGCGCCAGAAACGCTATAAAATCGCTTCCCAGCGTCTCTAAATCCAATATATTATCTTTAATCGCGCCTGTCCACGCGAGATGTTCGCCGATTGTTTTATTTTCAAATTTCGGCCATAAAATTCCCGGCGTGTCAAGCAATTCCGTTTGCCTGTCAATCACAATCCACTGTTTGCCCCGCGTGACGCCGGGACGGTTTTCCGCTTTCGCGCTGTTGCGTCCGGCTACGCGATTGATAAACGTCGATTTTCCCACGTTCGGGACGCCCAATATCATCACGCGTATCACATGCCCGGATTGTCCTTTTTCCGTCCAGATTTTAATGCGTTCTGATAACAATTCGCGTATGGTCGGCGCGAATTGATTGAAACCGCGTCCGCTTTTGGCGTCGGTCTTGAAAGCTATAATTTTATTTTTATTATTTAAATTATTATAATAATCTATCCATCGCGCCGTCATATCCGCGTCCGCCTGATCGGCGCGGTTTAAAATCATCAATCTTGGCTTGTCCGCCGTCAGCGCGTCTATATCGGGATTGCGGCTTGAAATGGGAATCCGGGCGTCCAGAATCTCACAGACCGCGTCCGTTAATTTTAAACTTTCCTCAATCATGCGGCGCGTTTTCGCCATATGCCCCGGATACCAGTTAATATTATTTATATTATTATTTAAATTATTAAAATTATTATTTTTTATATCCGGCGCGTAATTTTTATTAATATTTTTATTTTTTCGCGTGTGATTTATATTATTATTTTTATTATTTTTCGCGTTCATGTCAAAAAACCCAACCGGCTGAAATCGCGCTTGCTCTCGTCATAATAATCCGTACCGGGGAAAATTAATATCATGGCTCTGCCGATCACATAGCGCGTGTCCACCGTTCCCAACATCGTACTGCGGCTGTCGGTCGATTCGTTGCGATTGTCGCCCATCACAAAAATACTGCCCTCCGGGACTGTCAAGGGAAAAGTCATGCCCTCTGAACGCGTTGTCCGCTGTCGAATATACGGCTCGTAAAATCTATATCCACCGTCTGACCGCCTGTGGCGATGACACGCTTTACAATCGGACTGACCCCGAAAGAATCTTTCCGCACAATCACAATATCGCCGTATTTATAATGATTATATAACAGCGATGTCAAGACAAGCAATCTATCCCCGTGCTGTAACGTCGGCACCATAGAATGCCCGTCCACGCCGATCATGCGGATGAAAAACGTAAAAATCAGCACGACCGTCAAGACCGATGTGACAAGCGCCTGCATCCATTCATATAATTCGCGCCCTTTTTCTTTTTCGTCCGATTCCTGCCCGTTCTCTTTTACGCCGTCCAAATTCTCTTCCAATATTTTATTATTATTATTTATTTGATTATTTATTTGATTAATTTCCGCTTGCTTCTCCGGTTCCCTCCGGTTTGATTCGTCCATAATATTTTTCGCTCCTCACGCGGTTTCCGTCCGCCGCGCCTTTCCTGATAAAAATATAAATATAAATTATATTAAATATATAAATTATTATAATATTATTATATAATAAATTCACCGCCGTAACAAGCGCGAATACGCGAAAAAGAGGGGATGTCCCCTCTTTTTCCGATCCGCCGTCCCGGATTTTCCGCGTTCCGGGGGAAATCCCCGCCGGATTTTCCGCGTAAATATCTTACAGTTTTTCTTTGACTTTGGCGGCCTTGCCCACGCGTCCGCGCAGATAGTACAGTTTAGCGCGGCGTACCGAGCCGCGGCGTACAACCTGTATCGAGTCGATCATGGGGGAATGCAGGGGGAATACTTTTTCCACGCCGACGCCGTAAGAAACGCGCCGCACCGTGATTGTCTCGCCGATTCCGCCGTGTTTGCGGGCGATTAACGTCCCCTCAAAGGCCTGAATGCGTTCGCGGTTGCCCTCGCGGATTTTAACGTGAACGCGTACCGTATCGCCGACGGAAATCTTGGGGAGTTCTTTCTGAAGCGCCTCCCGGTTCAACTCTTGAATTAAGTCCATTTTATAATTTCCTCCTCAAAATCAGGCGTTCATCATCCGGCGCGTTTTTTTATTACTATTTTATCCCGTTTATTACACGCGCTTTCGCCGCTTTTATCCCGGCGCGTTTCAAAAAATTTTACGCCGTTTCAATCCCGGCGCGTTAAAAATTAATTAATTACGCGTCCCCGGCGCGGACAGCGGACCGCCCTTTTTCAAAAGCCAAAAAATTCTATCATATTACAATCGCCTTTGCAAGCGCGATTTTTATTTTATTTTTTAATTTATATTTATTTATATTATTTATTTATATTTTCAAACAGCGCATAGCGTTCAAAATCGCCAGAAACGCGACGCCCACGTCCGCGAATACCGCAAGCCATAAATTCGCCAGTCCCAGCGCGCCCAAGATTAAAACCAGAAATTTAATAATCAACGCGAACGCGATATTTTGTCGGGCGATTTTTAAAGTCTTGCGGGCGATTTCCATCGCCAGCGCGATTTTATCGGGATTGTCATCCATTAAGACAATATCAGCGGCTTCCACAGCGGCGTCAGACCCTAACGCGCCCATAGCGATTCCCACATCGGCGCGGGCCAAT
>CAJOFP010000209.1 GCA_905233795.1 uncultured Oscillibacter sp.
ATGTCAAAGTGGAGGAGCCTGTCGGCGCGACGACTTATGTGACGATTCCGGTGGACAACGCGTCGGGCAATATTGGTCAGGTTCGGGCGTTCGCCGTGCGGTCACTGAAGGATTTAAAGCCCGTGGGAAACGTCGTATCGTTCCCGGCGGCGTAAATGTAATATGCCTGTGGAAATGAAACATCCGCTTTATCGTCTGAAAGCCCCGTGCGGGAAATGTCCCTATAAATTGGGACTGGTACACGCGATAGTAAATCCCTGTCCGCAATGCAAAGCCGATCATTATCGGACTTACAAACGCTTAGCCTATGGGACAAAAGCCCGTAAACCGGATGAAGCGTAGGCGATAGAATCAAATCAGCGTCAACAACAGAGGACTTTCCGTTTGGGAAGTCCTCTGTTTGTCTTTAATAACGCTGAAAGAGACTGTCAGAGAAAACAAATTTTAAACGGACGGATCAAACGACGGATTATAAAAATAAATATTATTTTTCGCGTTCATTTTGTCTTTCGCTAATTGCAATCCCTCGCCGAAACGCTGGAAATGCACGATTTCGCGTTCGCGTAAAAATTTTATCACATCGTTTACGTCCGGATCGTCGGAAAGTCTTAAAATATTATCATATGTCACGCGGGCTTTCTGTTCGGCGGCTAAATCTTCCGTCAGATCGGCGATTAAATCGCCTTTGACCTGCATGGACGCGGCCGTATGATCGACAAAATAAGAATCAAATCCGGCGGTTTTAATCTGATCTTCCGTCAGATTTTTCGTTAATTGATGCACAATCGTCCCGATCATTTCCAAATGTCCCAGTTCTTCCGTGCCGATGTCAGTCAATAAGCCTTTTAATTCAGGATACGGCATGGAGTAACGCTGACTTAAATATCTTAAAGACGCGCCAAGTTCGCCGTCCGGCCCACCGTATTGCGAAATAATAATCGCCGCCAGTTTGGGATTGGGCGTCTTGATTTTCACGGGGTATTGCAATTTCTTTTCATATACGAACATGATTTATCTAATCTCCTTTCACGGATTCCCGGCGGCGTCCCACGGCCACGGATCACGGAGCCACGCGAATCCGGTTTCCGGCGTCGGATCGGATTGCGTTAAAGGCCCGTATTTGCGCTGATAGCGTTCGCGCCCCTCTTTGGCAAGTTGGAGATACGACCAGTAAAGCTGTAACGCTTCCTGATCGTCGGGATGTGTGGTTAAAAATAAACCCAGTTCCTGAATAGCGAAGTCTATAGCCATGAGTTCCACGAGAGCCGTATTTGACAATTTCGTCCGAGCTTGCATAGCGGCTTTGAAAGGCAGATTCAGACCGGGAAACAAAGTCCCGGTTTCTAAAGCTTCCATACGGCTGTAACGCACGGGATTGGGCTTTTGCGCGGCGATATATGGGAAAGCCATCAGCGCGCAGCCGTCCGGGAGCGAACCGCATTGGAGATTATTTTGATTATTATTTTGATTATTTTTTACATCGCAATTATCCGGCATATCCGCCGCGCTTTTCATGTCTTTCATGTCCGGCGCGCTTTTTATATCTTTTATATTTTTCATATCCGGCGTATCCGCGCCGTCTTTCATATCCGCCGCGCTTTTCATATCCGTCATGCCGATCATACCGGTAATCGCGGCCATATCCGCGATAATTTTTTCCGTCATATCGCTTGCGTGATTTAATTTATTCGCTTGATTGGATATATGATTATCTTGATTGGATTGATTTGATTTAGATATGGAATCCGATTGCGTTCGTTTTTCCATTTTGAGAAAACGCCTCCTTCGGGAAAAATCGCGCCATGATATAATATTATAAATATAATTCTATAATTTTACCGACGCGTTCAGCCCATTCTATGTATGGCCGCCGCGAAATGTGCGGTCAGCGAATCATACATGGAATGGGCTGATATATCGCAATCAGGCGTTAATAATATTTACTATATCAACGCGGGAATATAAAATTATAATTGCAGATTTTCAATGGCGGCGCGTTCGATTGCGAGGCCTTTATAATAGCGATTCAAAAACGCTTCAAATCCGGTCATATCATGGGCGTCCGGCTGACAGGTCGTGACATTTTGTCCGGCGAAAACCTGATTTTGTAAATAATTTTCCAGCGTTTGATTTTCGGCTTTTGCGATCATATAGGCCGCCAGCAGGGACATCCCCCACGCGCCGCCCTCCCCGGCTTTATTGTTATCAATCACCGACACCGGCGCGCCCGCGACAGCCGCCATCAGACGCGCTCCCGCTTCCGGCGTCTTGAAAAATCCGCCGTGGCCGGTCAGACGGTCAATTTTTATCTCTTCACGCGCCAAAATATCCAGACCGGATTTTAAAGGCGCCAACGCGGCATAAATCTGCACGCGCATAAAATTCGGGAAATTAAAATCCGCTCTCGAATTGCGACAGAATAACGGACAGCCGGAAATCAAATCAAAAACCGGTTCGCCGGACTGGAAATTATAAAGCAATAACCCGCCGCCATCGGATTTGCCGTCGAGCGCGGCGCGGAACATCGCGTTATAAATCGCTTGATTATCTATATTTATATTATTATTATTATTATTTATATCTTGCGTGAGAGATTCTAAAAATCCCCGGAAAACATTCATCCACGCGTTTATTTCTCCCGTGCAGTTATTACAATGAACCATGACAGCCGGATTGCCCGTCGGCGTCGCCACTATATCCAGTTCGGGATAGATATTTAATAAAGGCTTGTCCAAAACGACAGTGGCGAAAAGGGAAGTCCCGGCGGAGATATTGCCTGTACGCGGCGCGACGGAATTGGTGGCGACCATGCCGGTGGCGGCGTCTCCCTCCGGCGGGGCCATCGGGACGCCCGGACGCAGATTGCCTAACGGGTCTAATAATCTCGCGCCCTCTTGCGTCAAATATCCGGCGTTTTCCCCGGCGCGTAACGCTTTGGGCAATATATCTTTTAATTTCCATGTATAATCCGGGTGTTTTTGCGCAATTAAATCATCGAACGCGTTCAGCATATCGGCGTTATAATCGCCCGTCTGACTGTCAATCGGGAACATCCCGCTCGCCTCGCCGATTCCCACGACTTTTTCACCCGTCAGTTTATAATGCACATAGCCGGACAGCGTCGTCAAATACTCGATAGGCCGGGCGGACGCCTCTTGTCTCAAAATTGATTGATATAAATGCGCGACGGACCAGCGGCGCGGAATGGGAAATTGAAATAACTCCGTCAGAATTTTACAGGCTTCTTCCGTATCCGTATTGCGCCAAGTTCTGAACGGGGACAATAAACGATCCTGTGACGCGAGAGGCAGATAACCGTGCATCATGCCGGAAACGCCAATCGCGGCGACGCGGCATAATTTTTGACTGTATTGCGATTCGATTTGATTAAATAAATTGCGATACGCCTCCCGGAGGCCGATCCAGACATCATCCAGATCATACGTCCAGACGCCGTTCTGATAGCGATTTTCCCACACGCGTTCCCCGGACGCGATCAAATTATAATCCGGGCCGGTCAAAACGGCTTTAATCCGCGTCGAACCCAATTCAATCCCCAGAAAAGTTTTGCCGTCGCAAATCGCCTGTTCGATTTCATGTTTGGTCATGTCATTACATCCCCTTTTTTATCTATATTTTATATATTTATTTTATCCCCCCGCGCATTTTTTACAGGGCGTCAGTCCCATAGACAAAGCCTCTTCAAGCGTGGACGGGATATA
>CAJOFP010000210.1 GCA_905233795.1 uncultured Oscillibacter sp.
AATACTAAATCCAGTTCGTAATTTAAATAATTATTATTTTTATCTTCACGGCGGCGGGCGATAGGCGTAATCGTATTATGCCGCTCGCCGTCGGTCTCGTGGAAAATAAACGCGTCGGGATCGTCGTATCCGCGCCATTTGGATAATATTTTTCCGCCAAGTTTTACAATCTTTTCCGGGTCCGGTCCGTTTAATCTTATCACAGACATGGGCCATTTGACCAGTCCGGTTTTTATATCCTCAAATCCGGGGATTGTAAAATATTTTTCGATTTCCGCCCGTTCCATCGGGAATATATAACGCCCGCCCTGATAATGATCATGGCTTAACACGCTTCCGCCGACAATCGGCAAATCGGCGTTGGAGCCTATGAAATAATGCGGGAATTGCGTTACAAAGTCTAATAAATTCCCGAAAACCTGTTCGTCGATTCTCATGGGAATATGCGCTTGATTGAACACGATGCAATGTTCGTTATAATATACATACGGGCTGTACTGCAGGAAAAAATTCGTGTGATTTAAAATAATCGGGATAATCCGGTGATTCTGCCGCGCCGGATGATTCAAATGCCCGGCGTAACCCTCATTTTCGGCGCATAATAAACATTTGGGATAACCCGCGCTTTTCGCTTTCCCGGCGGCGGCAATCGCTTTCGGGTCTTTTTCGGGTTTCGACAAATTTATGCTAATATCTAATATACCATATTCCGTATCCGTTGTCCAGCGTTGATCTTTGGCGATTCTGTCCCGGCGGATATAATTCGTGTCGCCGGAGAATTGATAATACCAATCCGTGGCGGCTTGCGGCGATTGTTGATATAAATTTTTAAATTTCGCTATTATCTCCGAGGGACGGGGAATTAACGCGCCTATAATTTTTGTGTCTAATAAATCGAAATACGCGGCGGAATTACCGTCAATCACGCCTCTTTTATACGCGTCGGCGCACAAAGCCTCTAAAATTTCATGAATCGGCGGCAGTTTATCCGGCAGATTTTCAGGGGGGATTAAACCGTCAAAGCCGTTCAAATCCAACGCCTCTAAAATCCGATTCGCCGCCCAGACGCGATCCGTATCTTGAATCCAGCCTTTTTGAACCGCGTATTCCGTTAATTGGGAGATGAAAATTTCCATATTATTTACAAATCCTTCCCGAAATATCCGGAATTTATATTATTAATATTATTTATAAATATATAAAAAATTTATATAATTTATATTTTAAATTTTATGATAAAAATATTAAAATATTTTTAAATATTTTTATTTTATTTATTCGACAATCGCGCAACCGCCAATAGGCCGGATATACGTCACGCGGCAGGCGTTTTCGCCCAATAAATGATCCATACCGGCGCGGAAATTTTCGACCATATCTAACGGGACAAAGGCCTGAATCGTCCCGGCGAATCCGCCGCCGTGTACGCGCCGCGCCCCGCGTCCGTTGAGATAATATCCCGCCATCGCCAACGCCACGGCTACAGGTTGATATTTCGGGTCTCTATAAGTATCCACGTTTTGCAGGTACATATAAGACGAATGCCCGGAAGAGCTTACAAGGCGTAAGAATTTATCAAAATCATCCTGTTCCAGCGCGGCGACTTGCTGTTCCACGCGGCGGCAATCAGTAAAATAGTGAATCGCCCGCATGACAGCCCGGTCGCCCAGTTTTTTACGCAATTCCGGGACGGCCTGATAAAATTGCTCTTGATCCACTTCGCACAAGACATTTTTCCCGAACGCGTTTGCGACAGCCCGCATTTCAATCGGAATCGCGGCGTAATCGTCCGTCAAATCCGCGTGATCGGCGCCCGTGTCGATAATACAAAGCGCGTAACCCGCCGACGCGAAATCAAAGCTCACCGGATGAACTTCCGGCTGATTTTCTTTTCTGAAATCAATCGAAACGACGCCGCCAATGGCGCAGCCCATTTGATCCATCAGGCCGGACGGCTTACCGAAATAAATATTTTCGGCGTACTGTCCGATTTGCGCGATTTGTATCTGAGACAATGCCCCGCCGCAGAATAAGCCGTTGATAATATTGCCGATTAAGACTTCAAAACACGCGGATGAGGATAAGCCCGATCCGCCGGGAACGTCGGATATAACATACGCGTCAAAGCCGGAAATTTGATAATTTTCCGCGATTTTCGCTAAAATCCCGCGTATTAAAGATTTTGTCGTGTTTTTCTCAGACTCGACAGGCGATAATTTTCCGGCGTCGATTTCCGTCATGCCGAAGCCCTCGGAATAAATTCTGACGCGATTTGTCCCGTTGGGGGCGGCGCACGCCAACGCGTCCAGATCGACGGAACCGGTTAAAACTTCCCCTCTCTGGTGATCCGTGTGATTGCCGCCGATTTCCGTGCGGCCCGGCGCGGAATAAACAGCGACTTGAGTATTCTCATCGCCGTTAAAATATTTTATAAATCCGTCGCATACATGAAAAATTCTGTCCCGGAACGGCTGAACCGCTTTTGATTCAACAGGACGGCAATATAAACGCGCCAAAAAACCGTCCCATTCCCCGCTTGAAAACGCCGTTTGAATTTCTTTAATCGTCCGCATTCGCCCCGCCTCGCTTTCTTGCATATAAAAATATTAAAATATTAAAATATATTTATTTATAATTTATTATGCCAATCAAGATAAAGTCTGAATCAATTCTGAATCAATCATAACGGCTTCCAATCCTGATTGGCGTATTATTTTATATTATAAGCCCTGAATCAAAAGAACGAGAATTAAAATCGGCAGGACGAATTGAAAATACGGCTTGAACCAGCCCGGCAGTTTTAATCCGGCGCCGGAATTGACTTCACGATGATAATTTTCAAATCCCCAGCCCCAGCGCGTCACGCAGAAAAGTAAATATATTAACGATCCAATCGGCAATAATAATCCGCTGACGATATAATCTTCACTGTCCAGCACGTCGCGTCCGCCGATAATACGCAAATCACTCCAGAGATTATAGCCCAATACGCACGGAATACTGCCAATTAAGATGATAATACAGCAAATCAGACAGGATTTTTTGCGGCTCCAGTGGAAATTATCAATGCCGTTGGCGAGGATATTCTCAAATACGGCCAATACGGTTGAGAAACTGGCGAACGTCATGAACAGGAAAAACAGCGTCCCCCAGAGGC
>CAJOFP010000211.1 GCA_905233795.1 uncultured Oscillibacter sp.
CTTTATCGAGAAAACGGAATCCTTAAATACGAAGGAGAATTTGATGAAGATTTTCCAAATGGAAAAGGCAAATCATATGATGAGGATGGCGTTCTTGAACATGAGGGCTATTTTGAATACGGTGAATGGATAGGGGTATCAGAAGTTGAGGAGGAAGATATTGAAAACGAGTCTTCTTTTTTACAATCTTCCCTGTTTGACTATTCTCCAATCGAAAAAGATAAATCGATTCATAAAGACAATGTTTTCCGGTACGTTAAGCAGATAAAAGAAGATAGTATTGTAAAATACTCTGGTGATAGTGTGGCTTCCCAAAACATTCACTCTTCTTATGACGCTTCTTTATCCGCATATCTTCAAGAACTTGATAATATGATTGGTCTTTCTGAAGTTAAACGTCAAATTCACAGCCTTGTAAATTTGATTCGTGTGCAAAACGAAAGACGGGAACGTAATATGACCGTGATGCCTATGTCCTATCATATGGTATTTACAGGGAATCCCGGTACGGGTAAGACTACAGTTGCACGCTTAATTGCAAAGATTTATGCTGATTTAGGTATTATTGCAAAAGAAACTTTGATAGAAACTGACCGTACAGGATTAGTTGCTGAATATTTAGGGCAAACAGCGACGAAAACAGATAAAATTATTAATAAAGCCAGAGGTGGGGTTCTTTTTATTGATGAAGCGTATTCATTAGTACGCGATGGAAAAGATCAGTATGGTTTAGAAGCTATTGACTGCATTATGAAGCGTATGGAGGATTATCGGGATGATCTCGTAGTTATTGTCGCGGGATATAAAGAACCAATGGAACAATTTCTTTTCGCTAATCCCGGATTAAAATCTCGCTTTAATCAATATATTCATTTTGAAAATTATACCATAACGGAATTGATAGATATTCTTGACGCTTTCTGCAACAAAAACGGTTATGCTATACAAGATGAATGTCGTAAAATGTTTGCGAAATTATTAGAACTTCAAATGAAAAATCCTGAATTTATGAAAACTTTTTCAAATGGACGTTATGTTCGCAATGTTTTTGAAAAATTAATCCTTGCACAGAGCAATCGTCTTTCATATGTTAATATCAGTGACGCGGATGATTACGCGCTAACAGAATTAACTGTTCAAGATTTGCAATATCTTATAAATAACCATGAATTTGAAAAAACATTTTAGATAGCAAATTCCCGCTTTGCGCGGCATTTCTCGGAACGCACTCTCCGATCCGTTTCTGTTGCGGGTTGTAGCTTCTCGATTCCGCGTTCTGGTTTTTGTGTGAAAACGGAATTGTTGTTTCTGATTTTGACCCGTTCTCCGCTTTCTTTCATGGCGTCCGTCCCGTTTTCAGCGGACACCCGGCGCGGCGGTTCCGCGTCCCGGTACGCCGGACGCCGACTTTCCTCTTTTGATTCCGTCAGAATCGGCTCCGACTCCGCGTTGGAAACGCGGCGGTTTGGCGAACGCTCCGCCGTCTCTGGCGGCGTTTCCGACACGGACGGCTCCGTTGTCGGAATTATTTCCGTTCCGCTTTCTGGGCGCCGGGACAAATCTTCAGGCGCGGCTGGATTTTCGGAAAACGGCGCGTTTTTTTCTGTCGGGACTTGCGTTTCACCTGAAAATGTGGTACGCTCCGAATGGATCAAATTTTCCGCCTCAGCCGGAATTTCGGAGCGTTCCGGGAGACCGAAAGTTTCCTGAACGGGCGTTTCTCCCAATGTCGCCGGATGTTCCGGGAGCGCGGGCGATTCGACGGGCGGAAGTTCCCCGATTGCGCTTTGACTTTCATCCAATTCCGGAAAAAATTCCGGCGCGTCGTACATCGGCGGCGGGTCACGCAAGGGCGGCATATCGTCAGGCGGCGGCGCTTCGGAACGCCGTCCGCGCAGGATGTTCCGTATCCCTCCTCTCACGACCGCGTCCGCGCTCCGCGCCGCCAGATACGCGCCGCTTCGCGCGGCGTCCTCAATCTGATCGCCGCCGTAATCGCTCCTTTGGTCGCGTTGGCCGGTATCCCGAAGCCGCGACGCGATTTTTTGCGCTCCATTCGCCAGTATGCCCCGCGTGAGATCGTTCGGAACAGCCTTGACCGTATCCGCCAGCCTGATTTTATTTCCCGAAGTTTTTTCAGCCGATTTCTTTTCTTTCACAGGTTCGACAGGCAATCACTCCTCCTGTTGGTCAGGGTTTCCGCCGCGCGTTTTTCTCCTTTCGCCTTTGAACGGCTCTCGCTATCCGGTCGCTGTACATCTCCAGAATGTCCCGGTTTTCCGGCGTGTCCAGATAAACGCCGTCCGCGACGTATGGGATTCCGTAGACGAGCTTTACGCCGTCTCTTTGAGCGGCTCTCGCCGCGCTTTCGTCATCGTCGTAAATCCAATTCCGGGTATCCGGCTCCACATGAAGCGCGTCCTGAATAAACGCCCCGTCAGGCGAATCACACGCCGTAATGACGTAACCCTGTCCGTAATCATTGTCGTAGTTATCCATAATACAAATCTCTTTATTTCACTTCCTTTTGTTCATCTTAATGTAATTTTTATTCCGGTTTGGCTTTTATAAAAGCCCGAGACAAAACCCGGAACAGACAGTCAAAGCTGTCCGTTCCGGGGCTGTTAAAGCTGATTGCGATTATTGCCGTTAAGTTTTAGATTTTCAAAAAACAAAGTGAAAATCGTCATTTTAACGCGTTCAGAAGTTTTCAGAAAATTTCGTCGACATGAGTCTATAGAGCGCGTTATGGGGAAAGACGTCAACAAACGGGACGATAGAGCTTCCGCATTTAATCAACCCTTTTCCCGATTCAACATTAGTAATGTAGCTGAGTTGGTTTTCACTGATCGAAAGGAGTTTCGCAAGCTCCATACGGTCTGTGGCGGCCTGATTTAACATCACAAGAAACTCGCTGTTCGCAAGCATAGTCCGCGCCGTGTGTGACTGAAGAAGGTCATCCACGTTCTGCGTGACTCCGGTGCAGCAGGCCCCGTACTTTCTCACGCGTTTCCACAACGTAAACAAAAAGTTCGCGCTGTACTCATGCTGGAAGAGTAAATAAATTTCGTCAATATAAAGCCAAGTGCCTTTACCAATCGCGCGGTTGCGGATGATCCGGTTGAACACGCTGTCCAGCACGACG
>CAJOFP010000212.1 GCA_905233795.1 uncultured Oscillibacter sp.
GCCCTCGTCATTGTCTTCGTCGTCGTCGATTTCATACTCGTCATCGTCGTCGATTTCGTCTTCTTCCTCATCGCGCTTGCGCGAGAACAAATCGACTTTAATGCCAGTCAGGAGATAGAACGCGCCGACCACCGCGCAGAGCAGACCGATTGCGCGGTAAAACGCCGCGAAGAAGCCCGAGAACAGTCCGCGCCGACGGCTTTCCCGCGCCGAACGCAATAAATTTTTCGCGCCCAGAAACAGCCCCAGAAAGGCTACGACAGCCTCAGAGAATTTCATCTCAAATCTGATAAATTTCGACATGATTTTTTCCTCCTGAAATTTTTTATAAAATAATTAATATATCCGCGCCGCGCATACGGCGAAAACGGCAAAATAATAATTTTATTAAATAATATATTAAATTTATTAAATATCTATATTCACGGCGTACATGGCGTTTTTCTCAATCCACTGTTTACGCGGCTCCACCTGTTCGCCCATTAAGATAGTAAAAACCTCATCGGCCAACACCGCGTCGCCCAGCGTAATACGCCTTAATGATCTCTTTTCCGGGTCCATTGTCGTTTCCCAGAGTTCATGCGGATCCATTTCGCCCAGACCTTTAAATCTTGATATTTCAATCTTAGCGTTTGGATTCCCCGCCCGCATTTCCGCGCTGATTTTATCCCGTTCCTGATCCGAATAGGCCACTCGCGTCGTCTTGCCCCGGATTAATTTATACAACGGCGGCACAGCCGAATATACATAGCCCATTTCAATCAAAGGCCGCATATATCTGAAAAAGAAAGTTAATAACAGCGTTCTGATATGCGCCCCGTCCACATCGGCGTCCGCCATGATAATAATTTTATGATAGCGCAATTTATTAATATTAAATTCCGAGCCGATACCGGCGCCCAGCGCCACGATCATGGGATATAATTTATCATTGCCGTAAATTTTATCAGGCCGGGCTTTCTCGACATTTAGCATTTTGCCCCACATGGATAATATCGCCTGAAATCTGGAATCGCGTCCCTGTATCGCCGAACCCGCCGCCGAATCGCCCTCGACGATATATATTTCACATAAAGACGGGTCGCGTTCGTTGCAATCCTGTAATTTATCCGGCATTTGCCCGGATTCTAATCCAGTCTTGCGCCGGATTGACTCCCGCGCTTTTTTCGCCGCTTCCCGCGCCCGTGACGCCGTCAGCGCCTTATCTAAAATTATACGCGCCTCTTTCGGATTCTCTTCCAGAAAAATCCCAAGACGTTCCGTGACGATATTATTCACCAGCGTCCGAATATTACTATTGCCGAGTTTCGCCTTTGTCTGTCCCTCAAACTGCGCTTCGGTCAATTTTACCGAAATCACACAGGCCAAACCCTCCCGGCAATCTTCGCCGGACACTTTCTCATCGTCTTTTAATAATTTCATTCGATGGCCGTATTGATTTAACACAGCCGTCAACGCCCGTTTGAATCCGTCCTCGTGCATACCGCCCTCCGGAGTATGCACGTTATTTGCAAACGACAAAATCCGTTCGTTATAGCCGTCATTATATTGCATGGCTATTTCAGCAATCGCGTCATTTTTCTGTCCAGACATATAAATTACAGGCTCATGCAAAACATCCTGATTGCGATTCAGCCATGTGACAAATTCACGAATGCCGCCCTGATAGAACACAAACCCGCGTTTAAAAACGCCTCTTCCCGCATTCGATTGCGCAATATATCATAATCAAAAACCACATCCTCAAATATTTGCGCGTCGGGCTTGAAATCCACTCTCGTTCCCGTTTCACTTACTTCACAATCCCCGGCGATATACATTTCCCGCGTGACTTCCCCGCGTGAGAAACGCATTTCATAAATATGCCCGTCGCGCCGAACCTGTACAATCAGCCATTCCGACAGCGCGTTGACAACCGACGCGCCCACGCCGTGCAATCCGCCGGAAACTTTATAGCCGCCGCCGCCGAATTTGCCGCCCGCGTGTAAAACCGTGTAGACCACTTCCAACGCCGGTTTCCCGGTCTGCGCCTGCGTATCCACCGGAATCCCGCGCCCGTTGTCAATTACCGTAATCGTATTATCCTGATTGATTTTTACCGAAATTTCCGTACAGAATCCCGCCAACGCCTCATCAATCGCGTTATCGACAATCTCATACACCAAATGATGCAGACCGGAACCGGATGTCGATCCGATATACATTCCGGGACGCTTCCGCACCGCTTCCAATCCCTCTAAGACCTGAATTTCCGACGCGTCATATTCATTTCCCGCGTCCACCGCCGTGGACACGATTTTTATTTCATCCGTTTCATTCAAATCTAAATTTACATCCAAATTATTATTTAAATTCATTTCCCGTCCCGTTTCAGACATTCTCATCCCTCACTCTCCCGTTCCGTATCATCCTGTGATTTTTAATCCGCTTATATTATTTCTTATCTTTTTTATCATACCATAAACCGCCGGAAAAATCCAGTCCAATCCAAATATTTTCAAATATTTTTCTATTTTTTCTCCAGATTTTATAATTTATTTATAATTGATTTCCGTTTTTTTATATTTTCTATCCCGTCACGCGAAAATACGCCCTCCCTGTCACGGGAGGGACGTATTTTTATTTTATATTTATTTATATATCAAATTCTAAAACCGCGCGTTTTATTTTTATATTATATTTTTATTAATTTATATTATATTTTTAATTTATCGGCGCGGTCTGCGGCGTGATATTCGCGCTATTTAAATCCTCTTCCGGCATATCCTCCACCAGTTTATTTAATCCGTTCACATAAGCGCGAATCGACGCTTCTATAATATCCGTTGACATGCCCGTTCCGGTATAGCTTTCACTATCCCCGACGCTGATTTTGACAACCGCTTCCCCGACAGAGTCTTCCCCATCCGTCACGGCGTTCAAGCTAAAACTATCTAATTTCGCGTCCACGCCCATCATGCGATTGATCGCTTTAAACGACGCGTCAACCGGACCGGAGCCAATCGCCACATCTTCCATCGTATTCTCGCCACGCGCTAATTTAATATAAGCCGTCGTCGGCAGTCCCGCGCCGGTATTAATCACATGGCTGACCGGTCTGCACGCGTCCGGCGCGATATGATTTCGACGGTGCAAAACCAACGCCTCTAAATCGCGGCCCGTGATATTTTTCTTGCGATCCGCGAGATTTTTAAATCTGCCGAATACTTCTTCCAAGGCCGCGTCATCCAGATCATAACCCATCGCGCTCAATCTCTCGCGCAACGCGTGTTTCCCGGAATGCTTGCCCAATACCATTGTATTTTGCGGAATCCCGACATCCGTAGAGTTCATGATTTCATACGTCTGGGCGTTGGAAATCACGCCGTGCTGATGAATCCCCGATTCATGCGCGAACGCGTTCGCCCCGACTACAGATTTGCTGGGCGCAATCGGTACGCCCGTTATATTGCTTAATAATTTGCTTGATCTATAAATCTGCTTCGTGTTAATCCCCGTGTCGGCCTGATAAAAATCACGCCGCGTTTTCAGATTCATTACAATCTCTTCCAGACTCGCGTTCCCGGCGCGTTCGCCTATGCCGTTCACCGTACATTCCACCTGTGTGCAGCCCGCCCGTACACAGGAAAGCGAATTGGCGACGGCTAAGCCCAAATCATCATGACAGTGACAAGAGAAATCAACCTGATCCGCGTTTTCCACATGTTCGCGCAAGTAAGATATTAAATTGCCCATCTCTTCAGGCGTCGAATACCCTACCGTATCCGGGACATTTAACGTCGTGGCGCCGGATTTGACCGCGTTCGTGTAGCATTGCGCCAGAAACGCGTGATCCGATCTGGACGCGTCCTCCGCCGAAAATTCTATATCGTCACAATACGCTTTGGCATACGCCACCATTTCCGTGATTCTATTCAAAACCTGTTCGCGGGTCATTTTCAATTTATATTCCATGTGTATATCCGAAGTCGCCAAAAACACATGAATCCGGGGATGTTTCGCCTCTTTGACGGCATTCCAAGCGGCGTCAATATCGCCTTTCGTACACCGCGCCAAACTCGCTATAATCGGCTTTTCCACCGCCGCCGAAATCGCCTGTACGCTTTTAAAATCCATCGGCGACGCGATTGCAAATCCCGCTTCGATAATATCCACGCCCAATTTCTCCAACTGTTTCGCCATCTCGATTTTTTCCGCCAAGTTCATCGAACAGCCGGGGGATTGTTCGCCGTCCCGGAGTGTCGTGTCGAAAATTTTCACGCGTTTCATATTCTTTTCCTCCTATATTTTATATATTTTTATTATAATTTATAATTTTTATCCAATCCCATAGACAAAAAAACACTTCCGCCCCCTATGAAATCAATTACATGAAATCAAAAGAGACGAAAGATGAAAAACTTCCGCGGTACCACTCTTTTTGACGCGATAGTATATAAAAAATATACTATTCACGCCCGCTCTGTCGGAATCGCCGGATATAATAAAATTATAAAAATTATATAAAATATTATATTTATTTTATTATAATTATATTATATACGGGAATCCCGTCTCTTTGATAACGGATGAGAAAATCCGTTTCCGTCTAAATCGCGTGA
>CAJOFP010000213.1 GCA_905233795.1 uncultured Oscillibacter sp.
CACACAGGTTCCTCCTTTTGCGCGGTGTAAAACGCGGCTCTTTTCAGTCAATTAAAATTTTTTTATTATTTATTTTATATCATACACGTTTTCGACAAAATACGCAATCGGATTTCTCCGGCAATTTTGTCAAAAAACGATGAATATTATCCATAATAATTTGCAAATCCAGACAATTTGGGAGTATAATAATAAATAAATTATAATAAAAATTATAAATAAAAAATCAATCAAAAACCTGATTATATTTTCTATTTATAATTTTTTATTATTTATAATATTTATAATAAAAATCACGGAGGATTATCTCATGGATATAAACCGCGTATTATTGCACTGCTGTTGCGCGCCCTGTTCTTTAAGCTGTATAGACCCGTTAAGATCACAAGGCATAGAGCCGACGGCGTTCTGGTATAATCCCAATATTCACCCGTGGAAAGAATACGAGGCGCGGCGGGACTGTTTAATCAACTACGCGGCGGAAATCAATATGCGGATTTGCGTCAACGAAAATTACGGTTTGCGTGAATTTGTCCGCGCCGTGTCGGATGATATAGACAATCGCTGTCAGTATTGCTATTCCCATCGCATTGAACAGACGGCGCGTTACGCCGCCGAACACGATTTCCCGGCGTTTACTTCAACGCTTTTAGCAAGTATTTATCAAAATCACGACGCGATCAAATCCGCCGCCGAACAATCCGCGCAAAAATACGGCGTAAAATTTTTATATATTGATTTCCGTCCGAATTTCCGGGCGGGCAATCAACGCGCCCGCGAATTGGGATTCTATATGCAAAAATACTGCGGCTGTATTTTCTCCGAAGAAGACAGATACAGCAAGCAAATTAAACGCGATTATAATAAATTTAATAATATTAATAATATTTAATATTATTAATTAATTTTTAATTTTTCAGGCTGTGCAATGGCGCCGGGATACGTCCGCCGCGCCGGATAAACGCCGCCGCCGATTCAGAATGTACCGGCATAACCGGGGCGCTGCCCAATAATCCGCCCATTTCGATTATATCCCCGATTTTTTTACCCGGCGCCGGGATAATCCTGACCGCCGTTGTCTTTTGATTAATCATGCCAATCGCGGCTTCATCGGCGATAATCGCCGCTATAGTCTCTGACGGCGTGTCGCCGGGAACGGCGATCATGTCCAGTCCGACGGAACAGACGCAAGTCATGGCCTCTAATTTATCCAGATTTAATACGCCCGAACGCGCCGCCGCAATCATGCCTTCGTCCTCGCTAACCGGTATGAACGCGCCGGATAAGCCGCCGACGCTCGATGACGCCATCACGCCGCCTTTTTTTACAGCGTCGTTTAATAACGCCAACGCCGCCGTGGTTCCATGCGTCCCGCAGGTTTCCAGTCCCATAGATTCTAATATACGCGCCACACTGTCGCCAATCGCGGGCGTTGGCGCAAGACTTAAATCCACAATGCCAAACGGGATATTTAATCTCTTACTCGCTTCCCGCGCCACTAACTGCCCCATACGCGTAACGCGGAACGCCGTTTTCTTGACCGTCTCCGCCAGTATATCAAACGGCGCGTCCTGTATAGACCGAATCGCCTGATATACGACGCCCGGCCCCGATACCCCGACATTAATTACGCTCTCGGTCTCTCCGATTCCGTGAAACGCCCCCGCCATAAACGGATTATCTTCCACGGCGTTGCAAAATACAACCAGTTTCGCACAGCCAAGCCCATCTTTTTCCCGCGTATACTCAGCCGTTTGTTTGATTATATCCCCCATCAGCGCGACGGCGTCCATATTAATTCCGGCGCGTGTGGAGCCTATATTCACAGACGAACAGACGCGCTCTGTCCGCGATAAAGCCTCCGGAATGGATTTTATTAAAATTTTATCCGCGTCCGTCATGCCTTTCTGAACCAACGCCGAAAAACCGCCTATAAAATTTACGCCCGTTACATCAGCGGCGCGATCCAGCGCAAGCGCGAACGGCGTCGCGCTTTTTTTATTTTTATTATTTATATTATCCTGAAAACTCGCGGCGGCTATTAAGGCAATCGGCGTCACGGCGATACGTTTATGGACAATCGGAATCCCAAATTCCCGCTCGATTTCCTCTCCGGTTCTGACCAGATTTTCCGCCCGACGGGTTATTTTATCATAAATTTTATCACACGCTTTATTTATATCACAATCACAGCAATCCAGTAACGAAATCCCCATTGTAATCGTCCGTATATCCAAATGCTGATTGTCTATCATTTCGATTGTCGCAAGAATATCTTTTTGATTCAGCAAAAAATCATCGTCTCCTTAATTTATAAAATAATTAAAATAATTATAAAAAATTTATATAAATTATATAATTTAAATATATTAAAATATATAATTAAATCCGGTGCATGGCGTCGAAAATGCCTTCCCGTTGAATGCGGATTGATAAACCCATATCTTTTCCCAGTTCGTCCAATTCGGCGGCAAGCTCCCCGAACGCGATTTCACACGCGCCAATATCTACAGACATTACCATTGTAAACGCGCCCTGTAAAATCGTCTGTGAAATATCTAAAATATTTACATTCCGATTCGCCAAAAGCGTACAGACGGCGGCGATAATCCCCACGCGGTCATGCCCTAAAACCGTTACAATCGCGGTCATAATCTAATCATTTCCCCCTGTATAACTTATATATAATATCTAAATTTTAAAATATTAAAACGCCAATCCGAAAATTAAATTAAATCTAATTTAAATATAAAATATAAAAATATTAATTTAAATAATTTAATTTAAATATTGCTCCAGCGTCCGCCGGGCTTCTCGCAGACTGACGCCCTGTTCCCGCGCAATCCGCGCCAAATCGTCATATTCGTATTTCATACGCGATACGCCGTAGCCGGAAACATATTTGCGCCGGATTTCCCCGTAAGGCGTCTGACAAATTTTTTCCTCACGATTTAATATATAGCGATGAAAAACCGCTTCCCGGACGCCGATTGTCGTCGTATGCCGGAATAAAATTTCAAGTATCTTTTCCCGCCGCTCCATATCGCATAACACGCATAACAGAACGCCCGGACGATTCTTTTTCATCCCGACCGGTATAGTATAAACCTCTTTCGCGCCGTCCTGATATAATTTTTCAGTTCCAATATATCATCCGTATTTTTTATATTTTCCGCGTTCTCAATCTCTTGCGCGTCCTGATTTTTATTATTTTTATTATTTTTATTATTTTTTTCCCAAATATCGCCCAGCATGGCGCGAACGCAATTAGCGCGGGGAAAATCTTTTTTGCCCATGCCGTAACCAATCGATTTAACTTGCATGACAGGCATATTATTATTAAATTCCTTGACGAAATATTTCAATAACGCCGCGCCGGTAGGGGTACATAATTCGCCCTTTATATCTCCGCTGTAAATGGGAATATCTTTTAAAATCAAAGCCGTAGCGGGAGCCGGGACAGGTAAAATCCCATGCGCGCAGTGAACCTCTCCGTAACCCACGCGAACCGGCGACGCGATAATTTTATCAATCCCCAGACGCCGTATGAAATAACATACGGCTGTGACATCAGCAATGGCGTCCATTGTCCCGACTTCATGAAAGTGAATTTCGTTTATATTTTTTCCGTGAACCGCGCTTTCCGCCTCCGCGATGATATTATATACCGATAAAACATCCGTCTTGACGTTTTCCGGCAAATGCAATCCGCTTACGATTTTTTCAATATCCCGCGTTCCGCTGTGATGATGTTCGCCGTGTGTGTGCGCGTGTTCATGTTCGTGACTGTGTTCGCCGTGTTCATGCGCGTGTTCATGTTCGTGATTGTGCTCGCCGTGTGCGTGATCATGATCGTGTTCGTGATGATGTTCATGCGCGTGATGTTCGTCGTGTTCATGCGTGTAAAGATTTTCGCTTTCCTCCACGCCGTTGACCAATACTTTCATATGCGTTCCCGTCACGCCGTTTTTGACGCTCTTTTCAAGCGTATATTCCACGCCGGGAATGCCTGTCTCGTTTAAATCCGC
>CAJOFP010000214.1 GCA_905233795.1 uncultured Oscillibacter sp.
GCGTATGAATACGCCAAGGCTACTTATTGGGGCTATTACGAGACGACGGGTTTTGAACGGAATGTCATGACGTATATTTCCGGGGCGCGGGTCAGCGCGGTGGAATTGCAGTTCACGACTTTTAGAAAAGCCGTCAAAAAAGATTTGGGATTGGATGCAGTCCGGGAAGAGGGACAAAAACTGTCCGACATGCTCCATGAGGACGCGTCGATTCTCAGTCCGGAGGGGACGGAAACGGATGTAGCGTCGGGGGCGTCGAGCGGCGGCGCGGCGGCTACTTTCGCCGGCAGTTTCTTTATTATTTTGCGTGAGGGTCTGGAAGCGATTCTGATTGTAGGCGCGATTATAGCTTATTTGATCAAAAGCGGAAATGAACGGGGCGTCATTCCGGTCTATATCGGCTCCGCGTTCGCTATCATATGCAGTTTCGCTATGGGAAATTATAGAAGGCGTCGCGGCGTTATTGGCCGTGGTTGTATTATTCTATGTCTCTAACTGGATGGTATCCAAAGCGGAGTCCGCCGCGTGGAATGCCTATATAGAAGGACAGGTGGCGGCGTCGGCGTCGCGGGGCAGTATGTTTACATTGGGTTTTACGGCGTGGCTCGCGGTATTCCGTGAGGGCGCGGAAGTAATTTTATTTTATCAGCCCATGCTTTCTGAAGAACACGCGAACATGGTATGGCTTGGATTTGCCACAGGCTGCGTCGCGTTGATTATTATATTTTTCGCAATCCGTATTTTAAGCGTCCGTTTGCCGTTGAAACCGTTCTTTATGGGAACCAGTATTTTAATGGCGGCCATGTCGATTTGTTTCTTGGGCGCGGGTATCAAAGAACTGATGGAGGGCGGCGTATTTGACAATATGGCCTTTATGCTTGCCAGTCCCCCGTGGCTGTCTTGGATTCCCTATAATGACGTTTTAGACGTTCTGGGGATTTATCCGTTAGTGGGAACGATTGTGCCGCAGTTGATTTTACTGGCCGTGACGGTCTGGACTTTCCATATGGCAATGAAGAAAAACAAGTCTGTCAAAACAGAAAATGACGCCGGATAAAAGCGATAAATTCGGCGTATGAAATCCCGTGATGAACCGGACCGGCGATGGACGCCGGGACGGATGATTCAATATATTTTATTTTAATATTTTTTATTAAGAAAAGGAGAATGGACATGAAAAAGATGTTGGCTTTGATTCTCGCGCTCTGCATGGCTCTGTCGCTGGCGGCCTGCGGTGGCGGGAACGCCCCGGCGAATAACGCCGATAATGGACGAAGCCGCCGCCGCGGGCGATGAACTGGGCTTTGAAGAAATCCCCATTTTTGAAGATGAGGAGATTAGTTTTATCAACGTGAACGCGGTCTATTTTCAGCCCGTCCCGATGGTTCCCGGCATGGAAAATTACGAGGATTATGACCTGCATCTGGAGTGCGACGTGTCCGCCATGGAAAATAAGCTGGGCTACGGCGTGGGCGACTGGATTCCCTATCTGACGATTGATTATCGCGTAATCGGCTCGAACGGGGAAGACGCGGCGTCCGGTACCATGATGAATATGGCCGCCTCTGACGGGCCCCACTACGGCGCGAATATTGTCCTGCCCAACGCCGATACCTATTCGCTGGAATTTACGATTCACAGTCCCGCCGAGAATGGCTATATGGTTCACGGCGACAGCGAAACCGGCCCGGGCGGACTGTTGGAAGACCCGGAGTATTGGGGCAACGGCAATCTGGTTCTTTATGTCCCGGACTGCTGGAATTATATCCCGCAAGAATGGTAATTTAATTTAATTTAAATTTTATTAAATTTACAGGCGATTTAGCCCGCAAGATACGGCGCGGGGATATTCGCCGAATATCGCAATATAAACGCCGGTTCAATGCCGCCGAAAGGCGGCATTGATTTGGCGTATCACGCGATTTAGATAAAAAATATTAAATATGAAAATAATCTGGAAAGGCGCTGACAATGCTGAAATATTTCATCGCGGTGACAGAAAACCTGATTGCTACAGCGGTTCTTCTGGGATTGCTTTATGCCTGTATGGGCAATGTACATGGATCGTCGGGACGGAAAGCGATTGCCGCCGGGACGCTGGGAGGCGTCGCGGCGGCGGCTGTCATGGCGTATTTAAAAAATCAGACAAGTTTGATTCACACGGGCATATGGAACGTCAGAATTTTTATAATTTCTTTGATTGCGCTGGCTCTGTTCGCGTCTTTTTACGCTGTTCGGGAAAAAACAGGCGTAAAAGGGGAATTGATACGGGTATATTGCGCGGGGATTCTGGCGTTTACGTTTGTGTTTTACGCTATGCCGGATACGCTGGCCTATCCGTTTACGATTTCGCTAAACGGATCGCCCGTGTTTTCGACGTTTTATCTTATGCGCTTGATTGGCTGGCTTTTGGGGCTGATTTTGGTTTTCATTACGTTTTTGGCGATAGAAAACGCGGCGCGGCGGTCAAAATACGCTGTTTTTACAATGGCTGTCGCGCTGGGAATCAACGCGCTTTCACAAATCTCTAAAATTTTACAGGTTCTTGTCACGCGGCGGATTTTAAAAGACGCGGTATTTTTCCAAATCGCCCGGTATTCGTCGAATTACGGCGATTGGTTTATTTACGCGGTTTTATTGGCCGCGCTGATTGCGCCTGTAAAATTATTATTAGATAGTTTGCGCGTTCAAGAGCCTTATGAAAATCCGGCGCAATATCGAAAAATTCGGGCGAAATGGCGAGACGCCCGGCGGTGGTCCTGTACGGCGGCGGCGTGTTTTCTTGTGGCGACGCTGTGCGTAACGGTTTTAAAATCGATCAGTTCGCGGCCTGTTCAGCTATCGCCGATTGAGGAAAGCGAATTGATTGACAATACTGTCCGGGCGCCGCTGTTTCGTGTGAATGACGGGCATTTGCATAGATTCGCTTATACGACGCCGAACGGCAAAGAAGTGCGTTTTATTGTGATTAAAAAGCCAAACTCTTCGTCTTATGGCGTGGGACTGGACGCCTGTGAAATCTGCGGGGAAACGGGTTATTATGAACGGAACGGGCAGGTCGTGTGCGGCCTGTGCGATGTCGTCATGAATATTAACACGATTGGTTTTAAAGGCGGCTGTAATCCGATTGTGATAGATTACAGCGTAGAAAACGGGAATATTGTAGTCCCCGTTTCGACGCTGATAGAGCATGAAAATGAATTTAAATAAAAAGGGGTGACGGTTTATGTTTTTTACGCGAATGATCCGGGGAGCGTTTACGCGCCAATGGAAGAAAATGCTGATGATCGCGCTGACCGTCGCTCTGGGCGCGTCTTTGGCGACGGCTATGTTGAATGTCATGCTGGACGTGGGGGACAAAGTCAATCAGGAGTTGAAAACTTACGGGGCGAATATAATCGTCTCGCCAAAGTCGGCGTCGGTATTAAATAGTTTATATGAACTGGATGACGGCGGCGCGGCGGAGGGCGCGTATTTATTAGAAAGCGAACTGGGGAATATTAAAACAATTTTCTGGGCGTTTAATATCGTTGATTTCACGCCGTTTATTTCCGCGCCGGTTATATTGGACAGCGGCGCGGAAGTGAATTTAATAGGGACTTGGTTCAATCATCATTTGGATTTGCCGACCGGAGAGAGTTTAGACGCGGGCATTCGGAATTTGCGTTCATGGTGGGATATAGAAGACGGCGTGTGGCTGGACGAACAGACGGACGGGGAAAATTTTTGCATGATCGGCGATATAGTATCGCAAAAGACCGGCGCGGGCGCGGGCGATAGAATCCATGTCAAGAGCGCGAAAAGTTCCGGCGATTTCATTGTCGCGGGCGTGTTCGACGCCGGAAGCGATGAGGACAACGCGATTTACGCGCCTTTGGATACCGTACAGGCTTTGACGGGAACGGACGGATATTTGACCAGCATTGAAGTCAGCGCGCTGACGACGCCGGATAATGAACTTGCCGAAAAAGCCGCGAGAGACCCAAGTTCTTTGACAATCGCGCAATATGAGACATGGTATTGCACGGCCTATGTCAGTTCGATATGCTATCAGATTCAGGAAGTTATCACAGACAGCGTGGCTTCAGCCGTGAGACAAGTGGCGGAAAGCGAAGGCGCGATATTGGAAAAAACGCAGTTATTAATGGTTTTAATTACTGTTTTGAGTTTGGCGGGATCGGCTTTGGGCATTACGAATTTAGTGACGGCGAGCGTCATGGAGCGCGGTAATGAAATCGGATTATTAAAAGCCATCGGCGCGACGGACAGCGCCGTCTCCGCGCTGGTTCTGACGGAAATCGTCTTG
>CAJOFP010000215.1 GCA_905233795.1 uncultured Oscillibacter sp.
TGTGGCTATGTCGGCGTGATCGGCGACGTGTGTCCGCGTTGCGGACGCCGTGAGGGGGAATCGCTTTCACCGGAAAAAATAGCGATTTTACGCCGCAAATATCCCGGAATCCCGACTTTTCAGGGTTTGAGATAAAAATAATAATTTAATTGAAAAATAAATTTAAAATAATAATAAATAATTAAAATTTCAGGAGGCTATCACATGAAAGCGCGGAATTTGAATGAAAAATACGGCGAGGGCGTCAAATTTGAGCGTATCCGGCGCATTACGGGTTATCTGGTCGGCACGATGGATAAATGGAACAACGCCAAACGCGCCGAGGAACATGACCGCGTCAAACACGGTTTAGGCAATCATGCTTAATTTGGCGGGCATTATCCCGGAAAGCATTGTGGACGGCCCCGGTCTGCGCGTGACGATTTTCTGTCAGGGCTGTCCACATCATTGTGAGGGCTGTCAGAATCCTGAAACGTGGGAATTTGGCGCCGGAAAAGATTACAGCGTAAATGATATTTTAGAATATATCGCGCAAGACCCGTTATGTCGGGGCGTGACGTTTTCCGGCGGGGAGCCGTTTGAACAGGCGCGGGATTTAACGGCGTTGGCGCGGATTCTGCGTGAAAAAGGCTATGAACTCGCCGCCTATACGGGTTACACGTTTGAGAATTTATATCACGGCGATCCGGCGCGGCGGGCGTTGTTGAACGAACTGGACGTGTTAATCGACGGGCCGTTTATATTATCACAGCGCGGTTTGAGTTTCAATTTCCGGGGAAGCGCGAATCAGAGAGTATTGAACATCCCGGCGAGTTTACGCGAGGGCAAAGCGATACCGGAAACAAGTCCCCGCTGGCTGGGGAAATATTAAAAATTTAATATTATATTTTTATACGCGAATTAAATCCCCCGCCGTTTTTATCGGCGTGTGAAACGGGACGGGGGAATTTAATTCGCGTAATCAATTATAATTATATTGATTATGAAATAAAAAATATTAAAAATAAAAATTAAATAATAAAAATTAAATAATATTAATATAAGCGGCGGCGGCATAGCCCAAATAATCGCGCCAGCGGACGGAATACCAGCCCTGATATTCGCCGAAAATAATTAAGTTGTCATGATTCGGCATATTGGCGATAATCGGCGCGTCAGATTCAGGACGCGAACGGAGATTTAAAGTCCCGTAATTGACTTGGATTTTCCCCGGCGCGGGATTGCGGAACGGATAAATAAACGGTAAATTAAAATATCTTGTCAACGCTTTCGCAATCGCCTCGGCGATTTCCGGGCGGTTGTTATTGATCCAGATCGCGTCCTGATAGTTATCATGATAGCCGATTTCGACTAAAACGGCGGGGGCGCGGGGGCGTCGGACTTCGCCAAGCGTCGTGATAGGCTGGGTGTAGACGAGTTGCGGCAAGGGATAAATCTCGCGTAATTCCTCGGCGATTAATTCCGCGCCGCGCTGTCCGTCGGGACTGCCCGGATAATAAAACGCGATAATCCCGCGATTGTCCCCGGATGATTCCGGCGGGGACGCGTTGGAATGTAAAGCCAAATAAAAATTATACTCGCCGGCGTTGCCAAGCCGGATCGCGTCGCTTGCCGTACCGTCGGGATCGTTGAGCTCATACGCGATGGCGTTGGCGTCTAAATACGGGATTAACGCGTCTGTCAGTAAATTCATGCTGGATTCTTCGGTCTGATTGCCGGTAATATATAAATTATAATCCTGTGTGGACGGACTGAGAAAAATAACGGGCATAAAATATTCCCTCCTGATACGCGAATTTTTTTATTTTATATTTATTATTATATTATGCGTCCGGAGGCTGTTTCGTGCGGGATTGGAAATAAGTTGAAATGATGAATAAAATAGATATATTTGTATATATAAATATGGGATAAACTGGAAAATTTATCAAAAAGCGGCGCGGAAATTTCGTCAAATCATATGGAAATAATACAGTTTCGCTTGACAGGGACGGTGAAAATGATTAAACTGAAAACAGGCGTTTCGTAACGAATATAGGGGAACTCGGCGCGGGACGCCGGAAAGTCAAGAAACGGCGAATTGTACCGGATTTTTTAATTATTTTTTTAATTATTATTTTCATCAAGGAGGAATGCCATATCGCAAATATCACTATGCCATGGTACTTCGCGGCGCTTTTGGTTTTGGGCGGCGCGGCGATTGGCGGCGTGATTTTCTTCTTGGCCGGTATTCGCTTCCGGGATTCAAAAGTGGGAGAGACCATAGGGGAAGCGGAGGAACGCGCGCGCAATATCGAGAACGACGCGCACAAACGCGCCGAGGCGCGGACGCGTGAGGCCCTTTTGGAAGCCAACGAACAGATTTTGAAAGACCGCGGCGAATACGAAAAGGAAGTCAAAGAGCGCAGAGCCGATTTACAGCGGCAGGAAAATCGCTTGCAGCAAAAAGAAGATCATGTGGATCGCAAATTAGAGGGAATTGAGCGAAAAGAAGAGGCGTTGGCGCAAAAGTACGCCGCGATTGACCGCCAGCGCGAGGAAATTGAGCAGATTAAACAAAGCCAGACGGAATTACTGGAAAAAATCTCAGGATTCACGCCGGACGAGGCGAAAGAGTATTTAATTAAACAGGTAGAATCTGAAGTGATTCACGAAACCGCGATGAAAATCAAAGAAGTGGAATCGCGGATGAAAGAGGAAAGCGAAGCGCGGGCGCGGGAAGCGGTGGCGCAAGCCATTCAAAGATGCGCGTCGGAACAAGTGGCCGAAATGACTGTCAGTGTGGTACCCCTGCCAAACGACGAGATGAAAGGCCGCATTATAGGCCGCGAGGGCCGGAATATCAGGTCTATAGAGACGCTGACGGGCGTGGATTTGATTATCGACGATACGCCGGAAGCGATCACGGTTTCCTGTTTTGAACCGGTCAGACGCGAAGTCGCCCGCGTGGCGCTGGAAAAATTAATCTCCGACGGGCGGATTCATCCGACGCATATAGAAGAAATGGTCGAGAAAGCCCGGCGGGAAGTGGAAGCGACAATCAAATCCGAGGGCGAAAGAGCCGTTTTCGAGTGCGGGATAAGAAATCTGCACCCGGAACTGGTCAAAATGCTGGGACGTTTGCATTATCGCACCATTATCGGGCATGATGGCGGCGGATTTGGGCGTGGATGTCCAGACCGCCAAACGCGCCGGTTTATTGCATGACTTGGGAAAAGCCGTCGATCACGAGATGGACGGGACGCATGTGCAGTTAGGCGTTGAGTTCGCCCGGAAATATCGTGAGAAAGAAGATGTCATTCACGCGATAGAGGCGCATCACAACGACGTGGAGCCGCGGACGGTAATCGCCTGTCTGGTACAGGCGGCGGACGCTATATCGGCGGCCAGACCGGGCGCGAGACGTGAGAATCTGGAAAGTTACATTAAGCGTTTGGAACAGCTGGAAACCATCAGCCGGTCTTATCCGGGCGTGGACAAGGCCTACGCGATTCAGGCGGGGCGGGAAGTCCGCGTGATGGTCAAGCCGGAAATGATCAGCGAAGATGAAATGGTCATTATGGCCCGGAATCTCGCTAAAAAAATTGAAACTGAAATGGAGTACCCCGGCCAAATTAAAGTGCATGTCCTGCGGGAAACCAAGGTCGTGGAGTACGCGAAATAAGGAGCTTTTGTCCTTTTAATTATATATAAATTTTAAAGAGAGAGAATAACGCCGATTTTTTATAATATTTATTATTTATTATAATTATCGCGTAACGCGTGTATATATATTTATTATTTATATTTATTTTAAATATATTAAAATTAAATATATGAAAATGACGCGAATTTTCGCGCCGTTCCTGATTTTAAATTTTTTTAAATTTTTAATCTCAGGACGGCGCGATTTTTGATTTTAAAAATATAAAAAATAAAAATATAATAAAAAATAAAATAAATAAAAAAACGCTTGCGTTTTAAAATTTGATATGCTATAATAAATTCCGCTTTTTCGGGGTGAAAGCTCCGGGGAAAAATTTTATGGATAGAAAAGGGGTGAACAAGAGCATGAAAAAAGGAATCCATCCCAGTTATCAGCAGACTACGATTACTTGCGCCTGCGGTAATGTAATTGAGACAGGTTCCACCAAAAAAGATATTAAGGTGGAAGTCTGCTCGAAGTGTCATCCCTTTTTCACGGGGAAACAGAAATTAGTCGATACCGGCGGACGCGTGGCGAAATTCAACAAGCGTTTCGGCCTCTCCCAGTGATACGGCGTATGAAACGGCGCGGAAAAGCCTTTCTCCATGCGGGGAAGGGCTTTTTTTCAAAATTATTTTTCATTATTTTTCATTATTTTTAAATTATTTTAATATTAATATTTATTTTAATTATTTATGATTGATTTTTATTTTATATATTTTTAATATTTTATATAAAATATTCTCTTGATATATTTTCGCGTTTCGATATGATTTTGATATATTGATTGCGTAAATGATAAATATAAATAAAAAATAAATAAAAAAATAAACGGAGGTTTTTGATATGCTTGCTATGTCGGCGCGAAAAATCGCCCGGCGCGGAATCGCCATGATTTTGAGCTTGATTTTTATTTTAATTTTAACGCCGGATTGTATAAATTGATCGCCATTACGTTTGACGACGGCCCGTCGAATAACACGCCGGTATTATTAGACGGTCTGGAAGAGCGCGGCGCGGTGGCGACGTTCTTTATGTGCGGCATGAACGGCAGTCACGGCGTGGTCAAACACGCGGATTTGTTAGACCGTATGTATTCGCTGGGCTGTCAGTTGGCCAATCACTCTTACAGACATCCCAATTTTACGAAAATCTCAACGGATCAAATGCAAAGCGAACTGGGCGGCGTGGAGCCGTATATTTACGGCGCGGTCGGCGAGGAATATCTGGAAGTCGTGAGAATCCCCGGCGGATCGAATACGGAACGCATTCGCGGCGCGGTCGCCCATCCGATGATTACATGGAACGTCGATCCGTTTGACTGGCGGGACAGAAACGAGGAAATCGTCTATCAGCGCATTATGGAACGCGCCGTGGACGGCGGGATTATTTTATTACATGATTTATATCCCACCAGTATCGCGGCGGGACTGCGCGCCATTGATTCTCTGCGCGAACAGGGTTACGAATTTGTAACGGTGTCGGAACTGTTCCGGCGGCGCGGCGTATATCTGGAAAATCATGTCGTGTACAGCGGCGCGCCCGCGAACGGGACGGATTTAGGCCCCTATAACGGCCCGTCCATGACGGTATCCGTAGAGCCCGGAAGCGGAAACACGCTGGTTTCAATCCAAGACCCGGAAGAGAATATCACGTCGATTCACTATACGACGGACGGAAGCGCGCCGACGTTAAGAAGCCCGTTATATACCGGCCCCGTTGCCGTCGAGGGTGACACGACAATCCGCGCCGCCGGTTTTGACAGATTCGCCACCCGGACGCAAATCAACGAGAAATTAATACACGCCGGAACCGCCGCGCCCCGGATTGAATCCGTTGCGAAAGGCAAAATCAATTTATCCTGCGCGACGGACGGCGCGAGTATATATTATACGACGGACGGCAGTGATCCGCGTTTATCCGGTGAAAAATATACCGGCGCGATTGCCCCCGGCAATATCACACAGGCTGTGGCGGTCGTCCCCGGACGCGCCAGAAGCGATGTGATGAAAATTATCAAGACTTCGGACGGTTCTTTGTTCCGGGATATTGATCCCGACGCGTGGTATTTTCCCGCGCTGGATCAGGTTGTGAAATCCGGCTGGATGGGCAGCGTGGGCGATTATTTATTCGCGCCGAATAACGCCGTCACCCGCGCCGCGCTGGTGAGTATTTTATACAGACTGGAAAAAAATCCGAGCGTGAAAAACATCACGCATAATTTCCAAGATGTCCCGGAAGATTCATGGTACGCGGCGGCGGTCGCGTGGGCGTCGGCGAACGGGATTGTAAAGGGCAGAAGCGAGACAAAATTTGACCCGTCGGGGATTATCACGCGCCAACAGGCGGCGACGATTTTATATCGCTACGCTGAATTTTCTAACCGCATGGGCAACGGTTCCGGGAGTTTATATTCTTATTCGGATGAAAATATTGTGGCGCCGTATGCCCGCGCCGGTATGGAATGGTGTGAAAGCAACGGTTTACTGTCCGACGGCGTCCCGGAGGGCGTTCTTGACCCGGACGGACGTCTGACCCGCGCCCAATGCGCCTGTATGATTTACAAACTCAGCGAAATTCAATAATTTTTATTAATTTTAATCCCCTGTCCCCCGGTTGACGTTGTTTATGTGAACCTCACCCCCTGTCCCCCTCTCCTAAAAAGGAGAGGGGGGACGCAAAATTAAAAATTTTCTCTGAAATATATAAATTTATATTATTTTTTAATATTTTAAGCGAAAATTTAAAAATTGCGTTCCCCTCTCCTTTTAGGAGAGGGGACAGGGGAGAGGTTCAGAATAAAAGCGCGGGAGAGGGGACAGGAGAGAGGTTCAAATGAAATAAAAAGCAAGGGGACAGGTTCACGCGATAAAATAAAATAAAGGAGTGAATAATATTTAAATATGTATGAGATAGAAACGGCGTATAATGGCAAAGCGTTGAAAGCGATAGCGCGGACGGCGCGGAAAACAATTCGGAAACGGTGGGATATAATCTCAAAAATAATCGGCTGTATCGCGCTTGTCTTCGCGTTTTTGATTACGGCGTTATATTTAATCTGGGATGAATTGGAATTTGATTTGAATAATATAATTATTTTAATCGGCGGGATTTTTATATTAGTCAGCATGATATGGCAGGATGATTTCAACGCGTGGATCGGAAAAGCGCGGACGTATCAGGCGGGCGCGACGGCAAAACAAATTTTTCAGGACGATAAATATATTATTATTTCGCCGGGCGTCACGGGCGAATGGGCCTATAATACGATTAAGATATTCGCCGAGACAAAAGATTATTTTGTGTTTATTCTGGATAAAAATCACGGGCAGATTATGGATAAAGCCGGATTTCAAAAGGGTTCGCCGGATGAGTTTCGGGATTTTATTATTAATAAAACCGGATTGGAAGTAAAATATATTAAATAATAAAAAAATAAAAATAATATAAAAAATTAAATTTAAATTTTATATTATTTATATTTATATTTAATATTATTTATATTTAAGGGGTGAAAAAAATGATGGGTCAGGAATTGCCGAAGATATACGATCCGCAAAAGACGGAAAATAAAATATATAAAATGTGGGAGGAGGCCGGATGTTTCAAAGCGGAGCCGGATTC
>CAJOFP010000216.1 GCA_905233795.1 uncultured Oscillibacter sp.
TATTGACGGGTGGCCTGTACCATTTCGCGCAGCGGCCGCGTAAATCTCGCCGCGCTGATGGACGAAACGGCGATTGCGATTAATAACACGGCGAAAGCCGTAATAAAAAATATAATCGTAAAGCCCTGCCACATGGTATCCAGAGAAGTATTGGCGGACAACGCGAATACAAGGCCGATTCTTTCAGATCCGCCGGGTTTAATCGCCGGGACGCCGACAATAAACATACGCTGTCCGTCCGGGCCGCGTATTTTTCCATGTACAGCCGGTTCGCCGTCCCGCAACCGCCGAACCAGATTCTCCGGCACGGATTCCTGTCCAAGTCCCTGCCCGGTGGATAACACAAGGCCGCCTTCCTGATCGCAGATTAAAAAATGCAGATAAGACCCCACAGCCGAATATCCCGATAACTGCTGAAATCCCGGATCATATTGAAACCGATCCAGCGATCTTTTATGTCCGTATTCCAGATAATCCGCCGAGAGTTCGCCCATCATACGCGCCCGATTTTCCATCTCAAGATTCGTCTGATAGCGGGCGTATTGATAACTCACGGAAAAAAACGCGATGCCCAACAGCGCGAGCGTTAATAATACCATGCCGGTCGTGATCAGCATTTGATGCCAATACAAGCCGCGATACGCTAAAGAAAATCTTCTCATGATTCCGCCGCCGTCCCGTCGCGCAGTTCAAATTTATAGCCGACGCCCCAGACGGTTTTCAGCGCCCATTGATTGGATATATTCTCGACTTTCTCCCGCAGGCGTTTAATATGCACGTCCACAGTCCGACTGTCCCCAAAATAATCAAATCCCCAGACTTCGTCCAAAAGCTGATTGCGCGTATAGACTTTATTGGGCGTGGACGCCAAATGATATAATAATTCCAGTTCTTTCGGCGGCGTATCGACTTTCTTGCCGTCTACGATTAATTCATATCCGTCCAGATCGATAATTAATTTATCAAAAACAAGGCGCTTACTCGTATCATTGGGAATTTCCGTCCGGCGCAGAACGGCGTTGATCCGGGCGATTAATTCTTTCATTTCAAACGGCTTGACCAGATAATCATCGGCCCCCATGTCCAGACCCTGAATCCGGTCAAACACTTCGCTTTTCGCCGTCAGCATAATCACAGGGGCGCGGGATGTCTCCCGGATTTTGGCAAGAACAGCCCAGCCGTCCATAACCGGAAGCATGACATCCAACAAAATCAAATCCGGTTTTTTCCGGCGAAATTCGCCAATCGCTCTGGCGCCGTCCCCGGCGATACGCACGTCAAACCCTTCTTTTACAAGATACATTTCAATCAGGTCCGAGATATTATGATCATCTTCCACGACTAAAATATCACGCGCCATAACGATTCCCTCCAGCATATATTACTTTCGCGTTCCGTCCATAAATATATATTTATTATTTATTATTAATATTATATATTTTCATATATATTTTATTTCATTTATATTATACTTGATTTCATTCCCGATTTGTTGAATTTTCTGTGAATTACTCGAATTTCAATCCGCCCAATTTTATATTTTATATAATTTTATATAATTTAATCAAAATCCGGCGGCGGAAATTTCATCCAGCGGCAGACAGCGATCCCCGATTTCGGCGGATATATGAAAAAACGCGGATAATCCCGATACGGAAACGCCGCCGCCCAGCCAGACCGGAACCGCCGCGCCGCCCTGACGCGATACGATCCGCAACAATTCCCGCGCCTGACTTGCCGTCCGCAAAGAATAAGACATATCCGGCAGATAAGACGCGAAACCGGATTCCCATAAACTTTGGCGCGTTTCCTCTTTTATATCTATATTCATATTATTATCATCATGATTTTCATCAAATCCGGTTAAATTTTCAGGATTTTCCAGATTTTTAATCAGACTTGAGGCGTTTTCCAGCAAAACCAGACGCGTTTTCCCGCCTGTCGCCCGTTTCAAAAGAAAATCGCTCTCCCACATGACGCCCGAAAGCGTTTCCAATATGTTTCTCGTCTCAATATTTATATTATTTATATTATCCGGCGCGTCCCGCCTTTCCTCAGGCGGCGCGTTTATATCTATATCATTCGCCGCGCCTTGCCCGTCAAACTCCATGATATTTTGCGCGTCGGCAAGCAGTCCGATTGCATAGCCGGACGCCGCTATCCGTCGTAAAATATCCCCTTGTTCCCGGAGAAAATCCGCGTCACAAAATATTGTGACGGACGGCGAGAGATTATTTTTTATATCCGCGCTTTTTATATCCATATCTATATCTAAATCTAAATTCGCGCTTTCCGCGGGACGAAAACGATCCAAAAAATCCAGAATATCTATAATAGAATCCGCCTCGGCGCGTATACATAAATATAAATCCTGATTCCCGGTCAACGGTTCCGGCGTCGGCGTCGGCGTAAAAGTCGGCGCGGGCGTCGGCGTCACGGTTAAATCTCTCAAAGTCGGCGCGTCCGGCGTCGGCGTCACGGAACGCGGAACCCGAACCGACGGGGACGGCGTCGGCGTATCATCCATCACAGAGGGATTGATCTCCGGCAAAATCGGCGGTTCCGGATCCGGACCGGGTTCCCGGCTTTGCAGATATTCCTCGTAACGCCTTTCAATCTGTTCATACGCGACATCTAAAAATATCCGTTCCTCTACCCGGAAATCCTCTTTCCTCATCCAGATTAAAACGCCGTAATCCATATCAATCTGAGAATAACGCAGTCCGAAATAACGCGCCACGGCCATGACCGGGACATAATATTCCCCGTTGCGCTGAATCATGCCCGGCGCGTAAGAATCGCCGTCATCCCCCATGGCGTAATATTCGCCCAGCGTATACACAAGAGAACCGTTTCCGCCGTATAAAGACAATAATCCACGCGATTGATCCCGCACGCGGGAAATATCAAGAGATTCCTGTACACGTTCGTCCGTGAAAACCGCGCTGGAGACATACAGCCAGCCGTCGTCATAAAATGGCATGGCGTTCGCCGTCACGGGCAACACGCGATCCCCGGCGGCTATGAAATAAACCGCTTCATGATCCGTCCACGTCGTTCGAGCCCTTACACGGACAGAAGATAACAGGCCTAATAATACGCATATCAACAACGCGGCGCATATATAAAATTTTAT
>CAJOFP010000217.1 GCA_905233795.1 uncultured Oscillibacter sp.
CGATGGCAACCGCTATTACTTTAAGGTGGTTGCCGTGTACAACCGTGCCTACGCCGAATCCTCACCCGCCCGTTCGCTGAAGCATCCCGACAAACACTACGTCGAGGTGAACCGCTCCCATGTGCCTTCGGGATTGACCCTGGAAGAACAGGAAGGCGAGTTGCTCCTGCAATGGGAAACGGCTACGCTGGCCGAAACCTATAATGTGTATCGCAACGGCGAACGCCGGAATGACAAGGAGGACGCGCCGCTTTTCGCGTCCAGTGAGGAGACGTTCGGCGGGGATATTAGCAAAATCCCGAATGCGTTGCGGATATGGGCAAGTCTGATTTACGAGCGGGAAACCGGCGCGGAGAGAAGCTGGATTACGAGTATTCATCACGGCATTCTGGGCGACGGGCCGATCCGCGCCCTGTGCCATAAGCAGGGACTGCCGGAAATCTATGAGCTGAAAGATTCCAGTGCCGTGGAACAGGTCAAATATTACGATAAGGAAACGACGGATTATTATTATTTTGAGCCGTTTTCGTTTGATTACGAGGGTTATCACTTCTACTTTCGGTCGGGAGAGCCGTATTACGTTACCATGAAAGAGCCGGACGGGACTTTCTGGGAATGCGAGTATGATTATCAGTTCGGCGCGGGATTTGAGGAGGGTGATTGAACGATGAAGCGGACAAAAGCGATAGCCAGACGGCAACCTGAGCATATGGCGGATTTTCGCAATTACGGTGAAATGCGGGAATACGACGGCGCCGCGCCGGTTTCGCGCCGGGATGATCGGGACAATTACCCGGCGAATTACACGCGGCAAGATGAATTGATCTGGTATCCGTCGGAAGAGAGCCGCGTGGCGAAATGGGGCGGCGATTACAATTACACGGAAGAGGCGAATCTGTCGATAAAAAAGCGCGTGGTCAGGAAGAACGGCAAAACCCGTGTGGATTACGAATTTCACGGCGATACGGATGAGATGTTTCGCCGTGAAGCGTCCGCCACTCTTGTCGCGGCTTTGATTACGATTCTCGTTTTCGGCGCCGCGTGGGCATGGATAATCAAGCCGATTGTCGCCGCGTTCATGGTCGCGGCGGCGGCCTCTTAATCATTATGATCGCGGAATTTATCTGGGGTATCGTCAATTTCTTGATTTACGCCGCGCCGTTTATATTGCAAAAAATCTTTTTCCCGAACGAGCCCATACCGAACGAGCGGATTCAAAACGAGCCGGGGACGATTATCCCCCTGCCGATTGCCGCTTTGATTCCGGTTGTCATTTTCAATGTCACGCTTTTATGGTTCAGACGCAAAAACGCGCCGACGATTGATCTTGATAAAATGAATTTCAAGGATTTATATATACTCGTAACCCGACTGCGAAACGCGATGGAAACGGCGAATGACGCGCTGAAAAAAATAGACGATATAGAGGCGCACGGCTGGAACCCGGAGACATTGCGGAAAATTGTTTTGAACGACTGGGATAAAATTAAGAACAATGAGGACGCGGCGTATCTCTTTGACGGAGACGACGACCAACAAAACTGGATTGAGTTTTTTGACAGAAAATATACTTCCCTCCTCCCCGTTATCATGGAGGATTTAGAAAATATTGTTTCGTGGCATTTACAAAACAAATACGAAACAAAATTTTTCACGGTAGGGGAGGGGGGAGGCGGACGGGCGAAGCGTCAGATTTCGTATCTGGACTGGGAAGCGTACAGCGTCGAATGCGAGGCTTGCGGGAGCGAAATCAAGACGACCGGCGCGAACGCGGGCAATCGTGACAGCGGAAAAAGATGGGGCGTGACATACGGGGGCGACGAGTATTATTTCTGTTGTCCCCGGTGCCGCGACCGTTGGATGAACAAGGCGGACGGCGGACGGGATTTTTCCGGCGTAATGGAATCATGGGAAGAGTGGGGCGATTATGTCAGATTTCGAGGCGGGGCGTTCGGTGATGAAAAAAGAGTGCGCAGAGTGCGGATCGGTTATTTACATTACCGGTAGCTATCAGAGAGCCAGCCGCCGCAAATACTGCGATTCCTGCCGCGAGAAAATCAATCGGGAACGCTCGCGGGTTTGGCAACAGATGGATCGGAGCGATAAACGCGAACTGCATCAGAAAACAAAAATACAGCTGGCGCGGGCGAATGAGATTATTTTCGATCAGGACGAGGAAATTAAATTATTAAAAATCAAAATCGAACGGCTTGAAAGGGAAATTGAATCGAGAGGGGGCGACGCGTATGGCGAAGCGAAAAACCCGCGCGTGGAGCGGAGACGCCGGAAATGGCCGTGGCGGATATGAAAACGCGCCGACGTTCCGTGAGATGATGGCGAATCCGCGCAAGCGTAAGCGCGGGAACCTGTTCACATGGATACTGTTCTGGTGCGCGGTCTGTATCATCGTGGCGCGGCTGGGGTCCGCCGCGCTGACCGGGATTCAAACGGATTTAAAATCGGGCGGCGCCGAGATTATATGCGATAAATGCCACAAGCACATTACATCCGGCGTGGAAATCAATCTGCAATCTTTTGACAGGACGCCTCTGTGGAAAATCGCGGCGGATACGGCGACGACGGCGATTTTTAAATCCGACGCGAAAACCCAATCCCAAGAAGCTACCAATATTCACGTCGAATTATGCGACGATTGCGCGAAATCGGTTCTGGAAAATTTAAAATAATTCGAGACGAACATGGAACCGGACAAGGCGCGGACGCGTCCCGGACGCTGAAATAAAAAAATGCGCGTAGCTGTTATTGACGCGGAGCTTAGCGGAAATTAAAAAATAAATAAAATAATTAAAATAAATAAAAAATATAAATATCGCAATATAAACAAATACGGCGTCAAAAGATTGTGCAATTTATGCCTGAAAATTGTCTTGCTAATCATTCGGTTTAGAGTGATTAATACACTGCCGGACGGAAAACCGGACGGAAATTCAAAACCGGAGGGGCAAGACAATGAAAGAGAAAACGGAACGGCAGATCGCCGAAATGAAAAAACAGACCATCGGCGTGGAAATCGAGATGAACGGGATCACGCGTAAAAACGCCGCGAGAATCGCCGCCGACTTCTTCGGAATCGGATGCTTCGATTATAC
>CAJOFP010000218.1:0-4312 GCA_905233795.1 uncultured Oscillibacter sp.
CGGGTCTTTTAATAGAAATCACGCTGATTCCCCATATTTTACGTGTATTAATCGCGTATTATTTGTCCGGTTCTCCAACGCCGCCGCGTTTATAAATTATAGATATACGATATTAGCCATCATATGACATACAATATATGTCATATGATTTAAGTAAAGCGCTGGAAAAATATATTGATATTATATATAATAAATTTTATATATTTTAGATATTGCGCGTGATAATATAATTATAAATATTAAAAAAACGGATTTTATATATACGAGGGAGGGGAACGCGTGCGAATACTGGGAATTGACCCCGGATACGCTTTAATCGGATTTGGATTGATTGAAGCGGAGCGCGGACAAACGCGTATGCTGACTTATGGGACAATCACGACTCCAGCGGGACAGCCGCTGGCCAAAAGGCTTTATCAAATCAGTCAGGATATGGATCAGCTTTTTGAGACGTTAAAACCGGACGCCGTGTCGATTGAGGAGCTTTTTTTTCGGACGAATCTCAAAACGGGAATCGCCGTCGCGCACGGGCGGGGCGTGATTTTATGCGCGGCGGAGAAAAATAAAATCGATTTATTTGAATATACGCCCTTGCAGGTCAAACTGTCTGTAACGGGATACGGCAGGGCGGAAAAGCGTCAAGTGATGGACATGACGCGGCGTTTATTAAAATTGCCGGAAATCCCGCGCCCGGACGACGCGGCGGACGCGCTCGCGCTTGCGCTGTGTCATGCCCGGAGCGTAACGTCACGATTGCCGCGAAACGCGCAAATCCGCGAAACGATTTAATATTTAATTTAAATTTATAATAAAATAAAAAATAATAAACGGCCCGATTCCGAGAGGGAACCGGGCCGCTGTCGCGTCTTATTCCGGGGTAACGCCGGGATTTATATTATAATATATAAATATATAATATAATAAATATCAGGCGATCCCCAATCCGGCCGATCAACCCGCGAACGGGACGAGCGGTCGAGATTTTATATTACATCGCCTGCTGTTGTTCGCGCATCCGGGCGAAGCATTCGCTGCAATAGACGGGACGGTCGGTCTTGGGTTCAAACGGGACGCGGGCCTCACCGCCGCAGTTCGCGCAGATCGCGGTGAAGTATTCCCGGGGTCCGCGGGCGGCGTTCTTGCGGGCGTCACGGCAGGGCTTGCAGCGCTGGGGCTCGTTCTGGAAACCGCGCTCGGCGTAAAACTCCTGCTCGCCGGCCGTAAAAACGAACTGATTTCCGCACTCTTTGCACACCAGGATCTTGTCTTCGTACATGTTTTTTACCCTCTCTTTGAAAAGAAAATATTGCGTTCAGCTTTCGCTGGATTCGCCGGAAAGAATTTGCCGCGCCACTTTGCGTCGGATACGCTGCACGGCGTTGTCCACGGACTTTGGGGATTTGCCGACGGCGTCGGCGATTTCCACGCGTGAAAGCCCGTCCAAATAGTAACCCAGAACTTTCGCTTCAAATTCGGACAACTGTTTCCGGACACCGGACAAGAGGGCCGCGGTATGTTCCCGGTCAATCAGGAACTCTTCAGGATCGCGCCGCGCCAGATGATGGGTACCAGAGATGTAGGAATCGCGGTCAAAGTCGGGCATATGGAGAGAAAAAGAAACGGATTGATTTAAGGCCTTGCGTTTATCCCGCATGGAATCGCGCAGGACGGAATAAAGGCGGCTTCGGACGCAGATTTCCGCGAAAGCGCGAAAGGGCGTCTCACGATCCGCGTCATATTCCCGGATGGCTTTTAAAAGGCCCAGCATTCCTTCTTGGGTCAAGTCCTCGCTGTCGCCGCCGACCAGAAAGAAAGGACGGACGCAACCGCGCACCAGTCCGCCGCAGCGCATGACAAGAATTTCCTCGGCCATACGGTTTCCATGAGCGGCCATTTGGCAAAGTTGTTCGTCAGAAGCGCGTTCGATGGATAAGGCGTTTTCCATAATTAAAATTACTCCATAGAAGAGACGGGAAAACGGGGCTGAATCGCGTTTAAGCTGACAGGATTCCGCGCTTGTCAAGCCGCCGTTGGGAATAAAAATATTATAAACGCGCCGGGCTTGAAATGTCAAGTGATTTCCGTAACAAATTTTTCTTTTTCGATATTATATAATCAAATATAATATTTAATAAATATTATATTTATATTTATTTATATTTTTATTGAATTTCAAGAGAAATCTGACCGGAGGCGTCCGGCGCGAAATTATTATTAATATTATTATTATAATTTAAATCAACGGGGAGCGGCTTGTTTAAATGACGATAGGCCTTTTCCGTTACACAGCGTCCGCGGGGGGTACGCGTTAAAAATCCGATTTGCATTAAATACGGCTCGTATACGTCCTCAAGGGTGACGGCTTCTTCCCCGATTGTGGCGGCAAGCGTTTCCAGTCCCACCGGACCGCCGCCGTAGTTTTCGATCGGCGGTCTACCGGATCCAGACCGAGAAAGTCAATTTCAAGAGCGCGTAAAGCCTGATCCGCGACTGTCCGGGTAATGACGCCGTCGGCCTTTACCTGCGCGTAATCCCGGACGCGGCGCAACATGCGATTTGCGATCCGTGGCGTTCCCCGGCTTCGGCGGGCGATTTCATACGCGCCGTCCGGCTCGATTTCCACGCGCAATATCTCCGCGCTTCGGGATATAATCTCAGATAATTCGTCGGCGTTGTATAATTCCAGACGCAACGTCACGCCGAACCGATCCCGCAAAGGCGCGGACAACTGTCCGGCGCGGGTCGTCGCGCCAATCAGCGTAAATTTCGGCAAATCCAATCTGATAGAGTTCGCGCTGGGGCCGCGTCCTACGATAATATCCAGCGCGTAATCTTCCATAGCGGGGTATAAAATTTCCTCTACGGATCGATTCAAACGGTGAATTTCGTCCACAAATAAAATATCGCTTTCGTTCAGATTGGTCAGCAGCGCCGCCAGATCGCCCGGCTTCTCAATCGCCGGGCCGGACGTAATGCGAATATTTACGCCCATTTCCTGCGCGATAATCCCCGCCAGCGTCGTCTTGCCCAGACCGGGCGGGCCGTGTAATAACACATGATCCAGAGATTCACCGCGTTTTTTCGCCGCTTCTATAAAAACGCGCAGATTTTCTTTCGCTTTTTCCTGTCCGATATATTCCCGCAGGGTTTTGGGTCTTAACGATCCCTCCCGTTCGTCCTCTTTCAAAAACGTCTTGGCTACTAACGGTTCTTCATATATATTATCGCCAAAATCAATGCTCATATTCCTGTCCTTTTACGCGCTTTTATATTTATTTTATATTATTTAATTATTTATTTCACCATGTTTTTCAGGCTCCGCCGGATAATCTCTTCAAGCGGCAGATTTTCCGTGTCAACGCCTTTCAACGCTTGCGCCGCCTCTGAAGGCGAATAGCCCAGCGCGCCTAACGCTTGCGCCGCTTCTGACGCTTTATTATGATTTAATAATAATATTCCCGCGCTCTGTCCGGGATTCGCCGGATTGGTTTCAGATTCAATTTCATTAGAAATCCGGTCTTTTAATTCCAGAATAATCCGCCGGGCGATTTTTTTGCCTATGCCCGGCGCCGCCGTTAATATCTGTTCGTCACCGGCGACAATCGCCGCCGCCAGATTTTCCGGCGTACAGGATGATAAAATCCCCAGCGCGGCTTTCGGCCCCACGCCGGATACGCTTAACAGCATTCTAAAACTGTTCAACTCGTTTTGCGCGGCGAATCCATAGAGATCAAAAATCCCGTCCCCGACCTGCAAATGAGTGTAGACTTTTCCGCGCTGTCCTTTTTTTAATACGCCCAACGTGTGATTTGTCGTCTTACAGGCATATCCCACGCCGCCGCAGTCTATCACAACCAGAGACGGCAATATCTCGGCTACTGTGCCATCTAAATAATAAAACATATTTTATCCGCCATTTTGCTATTTTGATTATTTTTACGCGATTTATAAAATTTTATAAATTTTTAATTATCAATTTTAATTGCTTTGTTTGGACATCCAGCTCCATAATTTTACGCCGTTTTCCTGACATTCGTCATTGAAGAAATACAGCCATGACCAGTGACCGGAATATTCATAAGGCGCGCCGTCCTGTCCATAATATAAACCGGACGTGTCGCGGACATCGGGGAAAACGCTGACGTGTACGTCCGCGCCGATTTCACGCAAGCGTTGAATTGTCGGGATTTCATGCGTCTCCGGATCGACTGTGTCGTCATTTTCCGCGTAGACGAACCAGACGGGCAGATTTTTGATACTATCTAATTGCGTGTCTGTAATACCGCTGTCGGGATAGGCCTCACAGATTAAA
>CAJOFP010000218.1:4334-10716 GCA_905233795.1 uncultured Oscillibacter sp.
TATAAACGCGGCTCTTGTCAATCGCGGCGTTTTCGTTCGCGTATTCGTCAATTAATTGCATAAGCGTTTGATTATATACGGACGAAACGCCGGGATTGTCCTGCCAGTCGCCGTCTTGATTATAAACCATCCAGAAATCCGGGACTTGCGGGGCGAGAATATACGCGCCGTCCATCATATCCTGAAATTTCTGATCGAAAAGCGCGGTGGTTTTATTGCCGAATAATACTATAGAAGGGTCTGAACCGCCTTCGCCCGCGCCGTGCAGCCATATAATTAAAGGATGTTTTTTGCCGTCCTCTACAGGGCGGTAATCGGCGTAAAGCAAAACGCGCCCGTCGTCGCCTTGGAAAGAATTATATATATCAGCGGCGTCTAATTGAGGCGTGAAAGCGTCTTGGAGATCAATAAACGGGTCAATATTCAATCCGCCGACGGCGGCGCCGGATTCTGTTCTGAGTTTATGATTTATATGATTTATATTTATAGTTAATTCATAGGGATCGCAAATTGTGTTATGCCATGTGGTAAGATCAAAACAATACGGACTGCCGATGTCGGGATGACAGGCAAGTTCCAGCGCGATATAATTTGACGCCCGCGTGACTTGGTTTCCGAAAGCGTCGCACGGGTAAACGTCCGTCACGGCGCGGACAGTCTCAGAAGCGATATGCGGGGGGAGAGGGGCTTTGGTATCGCCGTTTGCGCTCCATCTCGCGTAGCCGGAATAGTCAAACGACTCTTTGCGTTCCAGCACGGAAAACAAATCCGCCGAAAGGGAATCCGGGGAAACGGCGTCATCCAAATTTAAAATCGTTTTTGTCACGGCGGGGCCCCAGTCAAAGCCCTCAATCACGACATTTTGCGTCCCGGACAGCGTTATTTCGTCCATATCAAGCGGCGCCGCGTCCGTGTCTGAAAGATTTTGATCGGGATTTTGATTGTTTTGATTTTCCGGGAAATCGTTTTGCGCTTCGCCGGCGCAGGATGTCAGCGCGAGACAGAGAAGAAATAATAAAAATAATAAATACGGCGCGTGATTATATTTTTTGTATGTTTTTTGTTTTTTTCGCATATGGATTTCCGCCTTTTTATAAAATTTAAAAAAATTATAAATTTTTATAATTTTTTATTTTATTTATATTTTTTATAATAGCGCCGGGGGCGCGATATTGCAAGCGGATATAATTATGATAATTTTTAGATAATTTTCAGATAAAAATTTTAAGAATTTGAATCATAGATTGAGAATAGATTGAGATTTGACAATGGTATAGTGAAAAAACAGGCGCGATCTGTGGGTTTTGCCACTTGCGGCGTCGGCGATAATTCGATAAAATAAAAAAACAGAAAAATAATCATAAAAAAATAAACGGAGGCGGATAAAATGAAGAAAGTCGCGTTGGTTCTGGGCAGCGATTCCGATTGGCCGATTGTCAAGCCCGCCTGTACGCAATTAGAATTATACGGGATTGCGTATGAAGTCCGGGTTCTCAGTGCCCACCGGACGCCGGAAGAGGCGGCGGATTACGCGGAAAAAGCGCGTGAAAACGGTTTCGGGGTGATTATCTGCGCGGCGGGCATGGCGGCGCATTTGGCGGGCGCGTTCGCGGCGCATACGACTTTGCCGGTAATCGGCATTCCGGTCAAAGGCGGTATGTTGGACGGCTTGGACGCGCTGTTGTCCACGATACAAATGCCGCCGGGAATCCCGGTCGCCGCCGTGACGGTCAACGGCGCGAAAAACGCGGCGATTCTGGCGGCGGAAATTTTAGCGGTTTCGGATAACGCGCTTGCTTTCAAATTATATGAAGAACGTGAAAATATCCGGCGTCAGACACTGGAAAAAGACGCGAAATTGAGAGAAGAAATAAAAAAATAATAAAATCAACGCGATAAATATTATGGGCGGTTTTTTTGGAGCGATTTCAAGACGCGACTGCGTGGCGGATGTTTTTTTCGGCGTGGATTATCACTCCCATTTGGGTACGCGCCGGGGCGGTATGGCGGTTTATGATTCTGAAATCGGCTTTCAGCGTCAGATTCATAGTATAGAAAATACGCCGTTTCGGACAAAATTCGAGGCGGATTTATCGAGATTTCACGGACGGAGCGGGATCGGCTGTATCAGCGACACGGATCCGCAGCCGCTTTTAGTACGTTCGCGCTTCGGGCTTTATGCCATTGCCACAGTCGGACGGATTAACAACGCGGAAAAATTAGTGGAAGAACGCTTTGCGTCCGGCGGTTCGCAATTTATGGCGATGAGTTCCGGGAAAGTAAACGAAACGGAACTGACGGCGGCCTTGATTAATCAGAAAGATTCTCTTGTGGACGGGATTCGATACGCCCAAGATACGATTGACGGCTCCATGAGCGTTTTATTATTATTAAAAGACGGCATTATCGCGGCGCGTGACAGATTAGGACGGCTCCCGGCGCTGATCGGACAGAATGAGGACGGCTATTGCGTTTCTTTTGAATCTTTCGCGTATCGGAAATTAGGCTATTATACGATGCACGAATTGGGGCCGGGCGAGATTATGAAAATCACGTCAAGAGGCATAGAAATGCTGGCGCCGCCGCTGGATACTATGAGAATCTGCGCGTTTTTGTGGACGTATTACGGGTATCCCAATTCCAATTACGAGGGCGTGAACGTGGAATTAATGCGCTATCGGAACGGGGAAATTATGGCGCGTGATGAGAATAAGCGCGGAAAACTGCCGGATGTGGATTACGTCGCCGGCGTTCCGGATTCGGGACTGCCGCACGCGATTGGATTCGCCAATCAAAGCGGGAAACGGTTCGCCCGGCCTTTCGTGAAATACACGCCCACTTGGCCGCGGTCTTTTATGCCGGAGAATCAGGAAATCCGGGATCAGGTCGCCCGCATGAAACAAATTCCCGTGCCGGAATTGATAGAGGGCAAAAGATTATTATTCGTGGATGATTCTATCGTAAGGGGAACGCAGTTAAGAGAAACGGTGGAATTTTTATACGAAAGCGGCGCGGAGGAAGTGCATATGCGTTCGGCGTGTCCGCCCGTCATGTACGGATGCAAATATTTAAATTTTTCAAGAAGCAATTCGGATATGGAATTGCTTGCCCGTAAGACAGTGCAGTCGATAGAAGGCGACGAGGGGCAGAAGCATTTGGACGAATACGCGGACGCGTCCACAGAGCGCGGACAGTGTTTATTAAAAGCGATTTGTGAAGATATGGGATTTAGTTCTTTAGGCTATCAGTCTTTAAATGGCTTGTTAGAGGCGATTGGGATTGACAAGGAAAAAATCTGCACATATTGTTGGACCGGTAAAGAGTGAAAAAAATATTAAAATAATAAATAATATAAATATATAAAATTATTATATAAATTTATATAAAATCACGGAGGGATTTTTTATGGAAAAGCGGGATATGATTTACGAGGGCAAGGCGAAAAAAGTATTTAATACGGATGACCCGGAACTGGTGATTGTGTATTATAAAGACGACGCCACGGCGTTTAACGGCGCCAAAAAGGGCGTTATCACGGGCAAAGGCGTGATTAATAATCAGATGACAAATCGCCTCATGGCGATGTTGGAAAAAGACGGCATTCCCACGCAGTATGTGAAAGAGTTAAGCGAGCGGGAAACGCTGGTCAAAAAAGTTGATATTGTTCCGCTGGAAGTGATTATCAGAAATATTTCCGCCGGACATTTCGCGTCGCGTTACGGCGTCGAAGAGGGGATTGCGTTTGAATCGCCGACGATTGAGTTTTCGTATAAATGCGACGCGCTGGACGATCCGTTGTTAAACGCCTATCACGCAATCGCGTTAAAATTGGCGACGCGTGAGGAGATTGAGGAAATTAAAAAATACGCGTTTGCGATTAATGAAAAATTGAAAGCGTTCTGGAAAGAGTGCGGCGTGATTCTGGTCGATTTTAAATTGGAGTTCGGTAAACTGCCGGACGGAAAAATTATACTCGCGGACGAAATCAGCCCGGATACCTGCCGCCTGTGGGACGAGAAAACGCGTGAAAAACTGGACAAAGACCGTTTCCGGCGCGATATGGGCGGCGTGGAGGACGCATACGCGGAAATTATGCGGCGTTTCATGGCGCGTGAAGTTTAACGCGAAGCGAAGTATATAAATAAATTAAAATATAAATAAAATATAAATAAAATATAAATAACAGGAAGGAGGCCGTTTATGGCTGGCGGTTCGGATATGTACAAGGCGGCGGGCGTGGATGTGGAAGCCGGTTATAATGGCGTAAAATTAATGCGGCGTCATGTGGAGCGGACGAAAATCCCCGGCGTGATGTCGGATATAGGCGGTTTTGGCGGCTTGTTTTCGCTGGAAAATTATAAAAATTATCGGGAGCCGGTTTTAATTTCCGGTACGGACGGCGTCGGGACAAAGATTAGAATCGCGCAATTAATGAACAAACATGACACGGTCGGGATTGACTGTGTGGCGATGTGCGTCAATGATATAGTATGTTCAGGCGCGAAGCCGATATTTTTTCTGGATTATATCGCAATCGGAAAGAATACGCCGGAGAAAGTCGCGTCGCTGGTGTCGGGCGTCGCGGAGGGCTGTGTGCGGTCCGGGTGTGCCTTAATCGGCGGCGAGACAGCGGAACATCCGGGCGTTATGTCCGCGGATGACTATGATTTAGCGGGGTTCGCCGTAGGTATCGCGGAACGTGAGCAAATAATAGATTATAATCGCGTAAATCCGGGGGATGTGGTAATCGCTTTGCCGTCCTCCGGATTGCATTCTAACGGGAGCAATATTACCCGGATTTAAAACGCAGTCTGGGGGAAGAGTTATTAAAGCCGACGGCAATTTATGTCAAGCCGGTTTTAAAATGTCTGGAAGCCGGACTGAAAATCAACGGGCTGAGCCATATCACGGGCGGCGGATTTTATGAAAATATTCCCAGATGTCTGCCGGACGGTCTGACGGCGAAATTGGATAAAAATTTAATTCAAACGCCGGTTATATTTGATATATTGCGTAAAACAGGCGATAATATATCTATAGATGATATGTTTCATGTGTTTAATATGGGCGTCGGGATGATTTTGATTGCGGCGCGGGAGTTTGCTGATAAAATGGCAGATGTCTTATTTCAAGAGGGCTGCAAAGCGTATATTATCGGCGAGATTGTCAAAGGAGATGAGGGCGTGATTCTGTGCTGAATGATAATGATATTAATAATATAAGCGATAAAGATATATTAAATAATAAAAATAATAAAAATATAGATAATAAAAAAGCGAGAATCGCCGTGCTTGTCTCCGGAGGCGGGACGAATCTGGAAGCGCTGTTACAGGCGCAAGAGCGCGGGGAGATTGTACACGGCGAAATTGTACTTGTCATAGCGGATAATGATCGGGCATACGCGCTGGAACGGGCGAAAAATCACGGCGTCGCGGCTGTGGTTGTAGTCAGAAAGGGACGGCCCCGGATAGAGTTTGAGGCGGAATTGGTAGAATATTTAAAAGAATCCCGGATTGATGTGATTATCTTGGCGGGATTTCTGGGGATTTTATCGGCGGAGTTTGTATTAAAATGGCCGGATAAAATTTTAAATATTCATCCGTCATTGATTCCGGCTTTTTGCGGCAAAGGCTATTATGGATTGAAAGTCCATGAGGCGGCGTTGGAACGCGGCGTAAAAATCACGGGCGCGACCGTGCATTTGGAGATTTTACCGGACGACACGCCGGAAATTTTACAGCGTCGTGTGATGGAGCAGGCGGAATGGATATTACTGCCCAAGGCGGCGGAAATGGTCTGTCGGGAACTTGTCGGCGCGGAAGAATAGATTATTTAGATTATTTTATTAGATAATTAAAATATTTAGATTTGGATATAAATTGATATTGACACGGAGGATTATGCTATGAAAGAGATTGCTTTGAAATACGGGTGCAATCCCAATCAGAAGCCGTCGCGCATTTTCATGCGGGACGGGGGAGAGTTGCCGTTGGAAGTATTGAACGGCAAACCGGGTTATATTAATTTTCTGGACGCGCTGAACGCGTGGCAGTTGGTGCGGGAATTGAGCGCCGCCGCGAACGGGGATAATAAAAATAATAAAATTCCCGCCGCCGCGTCTTTTAAACATGTATCGCCCGCCGGGGCCGCGCTGGGGCTGGATTTAAGCGACACGGAACGCGATATGTATTTTGTGGAAGCCGGCGCGGAGTTGACGCCAATGGCGTGCGCGTATATCCGGGCGCGGGGCGCGGATAGATTGTGTTCTTATGGCGACTGGGCGGCGTTGTCGGATATATGCGACGCGGCGACGGCGCGTTATTTAAAATTGGAAGTCTCGGACGGGATTATCGCGCCGGGATATACGGACGAGGCGCTGGAG
>CAJOFP010000219.1 GCA_905233795.1 uncultured Oscillibacter sp.
GAAATGGAAAAAGATGGAATTTATGAGCAAATGGATTCTATGTATGCTCTTACTCGAAATCTTGTGGTAGTTTTCGCCGCGCTCTTTCTGTGGAATTTCGGATTGTTTTTTATTACGGTCATAGAGTGTATGATTGCCTTTTCTGGTTCAAATTGCTTAGCGTGTGTTATCGCCGCTTTTCGGGTTGTGACATTGCTGTGTCTGACAAGATTATTTTATTTTCGGGCGGACAGATTCGCTCGTTATCGCGTAAGCGAAGTTATGTCACATTATCGGATATTGAAAAACAGAGAATCGGAAGGACAACAAAATTCTCAAAACTCACAAAATCCCTGAAAATTTAGAAACCTCTCTTGAGTTCATATGCATATTTTATATCAACCCGTATATACTAAACGCGAATTATGACATTGGAAAGCGTAAAATATGAAATAAAAACGGGGACAGGATTTTAATATGATATTTGACAGATGCACGGATTTGGCGTTGGAGGCGTGTGAACGCTGGAATGAGAATAGATATAAAAACGCGAATAATTTAAATAATTTAAATTATTTATCGGAATTGCGAGGCGTCAAGGCGTCGAGACGGCGCGTCGAGGGCTATTATATAGATATAGTGGAAATATTGGATCAGTCCGGCGCGGACGCCTTGGGAAAACCGATTGGAAATTATATTACAATAGATTTATCCGGCTTCTGGGACAGAAAGCCGGATTTTTTTGAACGGGCCGTCATGGCTGTCGGGAAAGAGTTAAAAAATTTAATGCCGGATACGGGCGGCGCGCTTGTGATTGGATTGGGCAACGCGGCCATGACGCCGGACGCGATCGGGCCGCTGGCGGCGGATTATATTTTAATTACGCGGAATTTAATAAATAACATGCCGAAACGCTTCGCCGGATTTCGTGAGGCGGCGGCGTGGAAAACCGGGGTCGCGGGAACGACGGGGATAGAATCGGCGGAGGCTGTACGGGGGTTAATTGATCAGATTCACCCGGCTGTGGTGATTGCGATTGACGCCTTGGCGGCGCGGAAACGTGAAAGATTATGCAATACGATACAGATTTGTGATTCCGGAATTTCACCCGGTTCCGGCGTGGGGAATGATCGAAACGCTTTAAATTATCATTCTATGGGCGTCCCGGTGATTGCGATAGGCGTCCCGACGGTAATTGACGCGGCGACGCTGGCGGCGGATTTGCTGGAAGAATACGCGGGGGATCAAATCGCGGATATTTTACGGGACAAACATGGCGGTCTGATGGTCACGCCGAAAGAGATTGACGGACAAGTCCGGGATTTGGCGAAAGTAATCGGCTATGGCGTGAATTGGAGCTTGCAGGATTTGGAAATCTCGGATATGGCGGATTTATTGTCCTGAAAAATATTATAAAAATATTATAAAAAAATAATATAAAATATTAATATTGATAAAAATACAGTAAAAAATAGTAAAAAATGTAAGCCGTGTGATGATTATGAATAATTGTCATAGAATTGTAACGGTATTGTAATGATGTCGGGATAAAATATTATTTTTTACGCTTGAAAGGCATGTCTTGCCCGTGCTATAATGACGCCGTCGGGCGGGCGCGGCGTTGTAAGAAATAAAAAATCAGAAAAGAACCGCGCCGATCCGGCATGAATCCCGCGAGGCGTCCCCTTGCCGACGCGGAGATGAAAAAGGAGGAAATTCGCATGAAAAAAAGGATCGGACGAATCTGGTCCATGACGCTGGCCGTTATCATGGCATTGTCTCTGTTCACGTTCGCGCCTGTCAGCGCGGGAGCCACGTCGTATACGGACGACAATGAGATTTCATATACCGGCTCGGTGGATGTCGTTACCGCGCTGGGCATTATGTCCGGCTATCCCGACGGACGTTTCGGCCCCACATACACGCTGTCGCGGGGCGCGGCGACGAAAATTATTTGCACGATGCTGCTGGGCGGCGCGGCGGCGGAAAATCTGCCCAAAGAGAACAGCGGCTTTTTGGATGTCCCGGACGGAAGCGATTTCGCCGGTTATATCGCTTATTGCCGTCAGCGCGGCATTATCAGCGGCTACGGCAGCGAGTATTTTGATCCGCTGGGGACTTTGAGCGGCACCGCGTTTCTCAAAATGCTCCTGAACGCTTTAGGCTATCGGAATATCGAGAGCGCGACGGACGAATATTTCAGCTATTTGGTTCAGAACGCGGCGCGTCAGAGCAAATTGCTGGAAAATATCAGCGAGGAGGTGTCCGGATCGCCCATAACCCGTGAAGTCGTCGCCAATTTAATTGTCAACGCGTTGCAGGCCGACATGGTGGCGGCGAATAACTGGAACACCGGCAAAGTTTATTATCGTTACTGGGATAATTCAGAAGTCAGTCCGAGCGAGAATAATATCAGCTCTAAAAAGGACGGTTCCGCCCATAACGCGAATGTGATTCAGTTCGCGGAGTTATATTTCCCCGGTCTGGTTCGCAGTTTTGATAATAATATTGTAATCTGGAATCTTTACGGCGTGGAAATCGCCCGTTATGTCGCCGGGACTTGGACGATTGACACGACGCCGGTCGCCAATCCCACCGTGACGCTGACCCCGACGCCTATTCCCGATGATGTGAATATAAACGATTTGATTCCGGCCGGGACCGTTTTGTCCGGCCCGACGCCTCTGCCCACCGTCGTTCCTGAGTATTCCGTCCCCGTCACGCCGACGCCCACGCCTTACGCGCCCGCCTGAATTTTTAAATATTTTAAAATTTAAATAAATTTAAATAAAATTAATAAATTTAATAAATTTTACGCGATTCCTGAAAATATGGGATCGCGTTTTTATTTTATATTATTTTATAATATTTTATAATTTATAATAAATTTTATAATAAATATAATAATTATAATAATTCCCGCAGACGTTCTTTTAACATGGTATTGCGCTTGTCAACCGTGACATTGCGGATAGCGAAAGACAAGGCTTTTTTCGCGCCGACGATAATTAACGCCTTTTTCGCCCGCGTAATGCCCGTATAAATCAAATTGCGCTGTAACATGATAAAATGGCTCATCAGAACCGGCATAATGACCACGGGATATTCAGAGCCCTGTGATTTATGAATC
>CAJOFP010000220.1 GCA_905233795.1 uncultured Oscillibacter sp.
GGCGAAATCCGTCTCTTCCGGATTCCACATGGATCGGACGCTCTCTTCCGTCACTGTGAAACCCGCTTCCGTCAGTTTTTCCCGCAGAATCTTTACGCTCTCGCCGCTCCAACCGTAACAGCCGAACGCGGCGGCTTTTTTGTTCTTAAATTTTAACTGCTTCAAAAATTCCAGCCAGCCCGCCACATTGGTAAAATCAAAAATTGATTTTCCAACGTGGCGTTGCCGTGGTAACGCCCCAGAAACCAGAGGCGGAAACGCGAACGGGTTTTGATTTCATCCGGAAAATCCGTGAATTTATTCGGCAGATAAGATTCTCTCGCGTTGACCTCTCGTAAATCCAGCGGATTTTGAATCGAAGTCGGCGCACAGTGCGTGATGATATAATCCACCCGCCGTTGACCTGATTTCTATAAATGAGCAAATCCGAAAAACCGCACAAATATTCAATCGTTATTTTCTGTATATAGTATTTAATATTTTTTAAACCGCAAAATACAGAGTTGTTTTTGTGTAAAAACACAAATTTGCTCATTTATAGCTGATTTCCAACATCACGACTGTTTTCCCCCTTGACAAGATAAAGACGTATATGATATGATGAAAATCATAGTTAGTATTAACTAACTATGATAGAAAGGGGGAATTATTTTGAAAGAAAAGAAAAAAAGCGCATTGTCGGAATTGATGGAATTTGCGGGCGGTTACAAAATTCTGACGGCGCTGTCCCTGCTCTTGTCGGCTCTCAGCGCGTTACTGGCTTTGACGCCTTTTGTATTTCTCTATCGTATGATCCGGGAAGTTCTGGCGGTCGCGCCGGACTTCACACAGGCGTCCGGATTGATACGAAACGGCTGGATGGCGGTAGGGGCGTCTTTGTTATCCACGCTGATTTATTTTATCGCGCTGATGTGTTCCCATATCGCGGCGTTTCGGACCGCGGGGAATATTCGCGTAATCCTGCTGGAAAAAATCGCGCTTCTTCCGGCGGGCGTGATAGAAAATATCGGCACGGGAAAAACGCGGCGGATCGTGACGGAATCCAGCGCGGCCACGGAGACTTATCTGGCGCACCGTCTGCCGGATTTGGCGGCGTCCATTGCTACGCCGCTGGGCATTCTTGTATTATTATTTATATTTGACTGGCGTTTCGGTCTTGCGAGTTTATTGCCTATGGTTTTCAGCTTTATGGCGATGTGGAGCATGGCGGGACCGAATATGAGAGAAGATATGCGGAATTATCAGGACGCGTTGTCCAATATGAGCAACGAGGCGACGGAATACGTCCGGGGCATACCGGTTGTCAAAACTTTCGGACAGACGGTACATTCTTTTCGGCGTTTCAAAGCGTCGATTGATAATTATTATAAATTTTGCATTTCTTATACGAAAAACGCCCGCCGTCCTATGATGCGTTTTACGGTTTTTCTCAACAGCGCGTTCGCGTTTCTGACCGCGTTGACGCTGATTCTGACGGCGGGGCGGAGCGTTCCCGCCGGCTTATTGCAATCCGTCCTGTTTTATGTGATTTTCACGCCGCAGATCGCCACGGTTTTAAACCGAATTTTATTCGCGTCTGAAGATAATATGATGATTGCCGACAGTCTGAGCCGCGTTCATGCCATATTGGATTTGGAACCGCTTCCGGTATCGGACAATCCGAAAGTCCCGGAAGGCGCGTCCTTGGAGTTCGATCATGTGACGTTCCGCTATCCGGGGGCGGCGCGTGACGCCGTGTCGGATTTGTCTTTCACGGCGGAGCCGGGGACGGTGACAGCGCTGGTCGGACCGTCCGGCGGCGGCAAAACGACAGTCGCCGCGCTTGTTTCCAGATTCTTCGACGCGACATCCGGCGCCGTTCGGATTGGCGGCGCGGACACGCGGGATATAAAGCCGGAAACGCTGTCGGATAAAATAGCCTATGTCTTTCAGGACAGCCGCCTTTTAAAGCGTTCCATATTGGAAAATGTACGTCTTGGCAGACCGGAAGCCAGCCGGGAAGCGGTTCTTGACGCGCTTCACCGGGCGCAATGCGACGATATTTTAGCGAAACTTCCCAACGGCGCGGATACGGTCATCGGCGCGAAAGGGACCTATCTTTCAGGCGGCGAACGGCAGAGAATCGCAATCGCCCGTATGATTTTGCGGGACGCGCCGATTGTCGTACTGGACGAGGCGACCGCGTTCGCCGATCCGGAAAATGAGGCGCTTGTGCAGAGATCATTTGAAGAGCTTGCGAAAGGCAAAACGGTTTTCATCATTGCCCATCGTTTGACGACTGTCCGAAACGCGGATAATATTCTGGTATTAAAAGACGGAAAACTGGAGGAATCCGGCGGCCATGATGAATTAATACAAAAACACGGATTGTATGAAACCATGTGGAACGAGTATCAAAACGCGATACAGTGGAAAGTGGGTGTAAACGCGTGAAAAAACTGAAAGAGCGCGTCATGGACGCATACGCGCTGTCGGAACAGGGCGCGGCGGATTTTTTCAAAGCCGTTCTGTCCTGCGCCCTGTCGGATATTATCTTGATGTTTCCTGTCGGCGTTTTGTTTTCGCTTGCGTCGGATTGTCTGTCCGGGACGATACCGGTCAATCATTTCCCGTTATATATCGCGGGGATCGCCGTCTGTCTGCTTTTGATTTTTCTGACAGCGTTTTGTCAATATAACGCCACGTTCTTTTCCACTTACAAAGAATCCGGCGTCAGACGGATCGCGCTTTCCGAAAAATTGCGCAAACTCCCGCTGTCTTTTTTCGCAAAGAAAGACCTGTCGGACCTGACCGCGTCCGTTTTGGGCGATTGCGAGGCGATAGAGCACGCTTTTTCCCATCAAATGCCGCAATTCTGGGGCGCGATGATTTCCACCTGCTTTGTTGCGGTCATGCTTCTTGGATATGATTGGCGCATGGGATTGGCGGCGTTATGGCCTTTGCCCGTGTCGCTGTTTATCGTGGGTTCTTCCAAAGAAGTCCAAAACCGGGTCGGGCGCAAACAGAATCAAGCGAAACTTGACCTTGCGGACGGAATACAGGAATATCTGGAGTGCTTTCGTGATTTGAAAAGCGCCAACGCGCAAAGGGAATATCTAATTGAAAACAGCTTTATATGTCGTATCGGCGCAAATGCTTTTAAAATTCGGCATCGCCACAACCGCGCTCGCGGGCAGTTTTTTATTAATACGCGGCGAAATCGACGCGCTGAAATTTTTCGGTTTCCTGATTGCCGTATCCCGGATTTATGAACCGATGAGCGGTAATCTGGTCAATCTTGCCGCCGTCAACGCCCTGCAAATCAATATGGATCGCATGAACGAAATTCATCATCAAAAAGAACAGAGCGGAACGACGGAATTTCATCCCGACGGATACGACATCCAATTTGACAACGTGCGTTTCTCTTATCATGATAATCTCAATCCATCCGCTTCTTCTGAATCTGAAATGGTATTGGACGGCGTGAGTTTTACGGCGAAACAAGGGGAAGTGACGGCGCTGGTCGGACCGTCGGGCGGCGGCAAAACGACAGTCTCACGTCTTGCCGCGCGCTTTTGGGACGCGGACAGCGGAACCGTTCAAATCGGCGGCGTTGACGTGTCAACGGTTGACCCGGAAGTTTTGTTGTCCGCTTATTCCATCGTATTTCAGGACGTGACGCTGTTTAATCAGACGGTCATGGAAAATATACGATTGGGACGAAAAGACGCGACGGATGAGGAAGTTTTAGAGGCGGCGCGGCTTGCGAATGTACACGAATTCGCGGAGAAACTGCCCGACGGCTGGAATACGCTGATCGGCGAAAACGGCTGTCAGCTATCGGGCGGGGAACGTCAACGGATTTCCATCGCCCGCGCTTTCCTGAAAGACGCGCCTGTGATTTTATTGGACGAGGCGACCGCCAGTCTGGACGCGGAGAATGAAACGTCGGTACAGACGGCGTTGTCCCGGCTGATTGCGCGGAAAACCGTCCTGATTATCGCCCATCGGCTCAGAACGGTTTCCGGCGCGGATAAAATCATTGTGTTGTCAGGCGGAAAGACAGCGGAAATCGGAACTCCGCGGGAACTCGAAGCGCGGAACGGTCTTTTCTCCCGTATGGCGCGGATACAGCGCGAGGCGGAAAGTTGGTCTTTGACTGAAAGAAATTGAAAAAACAAAAAATTTCCGTCCCTGTTTTTTCTCTTGAATAAAATTAAATCAAGAGAGAAAACGGGGACGGATTTTATAATTTTATATTTTTATCGCGCCAACAGAGCCGTAACCATAGCGGGAATAGCGGCGAAATCCGTCTCTTCCGGATTCCACATGGATCGGACGCTCTCTTCCGTCACTGTGAAACCCGCTTCCGTCAGTTTTTCCCGCAGAATCTTTACGCTCTTTTTTGTTCTTGAATTTTAACTGCTTCAAAAATTCCAGCCACCCCGCCACACTGGACAAAATACTGTTGCTGACTGTCGGCGATCCCACAGCGATGGCGCGGGATTTGAACACTTCCGTCATGATTTCGTTTTTATCCGCTTTGGCGATATTAAATAATTTTACTGTCGTATCGGGACTCTGTCGGGCGATCTCACGGGCGATTTCATGAGCCAGTTTCGCCGTGCCGTCCCACATCGTGTCATACGCCACTGTGATTTGATCTTCCTGATACGCTTCCGCCCATTTCGCGTACAGTTCCACGATTTGCGCGGGATTTTCCCGCCAAATAGCCCCGTGACTGGGCGCGATCATGTCAATAGGCAGATGAAATCCGGCGATTTCTTTTAATTTTTTGCTTACCAACGGAGAAAACGGATTTAAAATATTCGCGTAATATTTCATCGCTTCTTTCATTAATAAACACTGGTTCGCCTTGTCATTAAACAGTTCCTCCACGGCGAAATGCTGTCCGAAAGCGTCATTGGAAAACAGAATATTATCTCCGGTCAGATACGTCGCCATAGAATCCGGCCAGTGAAGCATACGCATTTCCACAAAAACAAGCTGTTTGCCGTTGCCGATGTCCAGCGTGTCGCCGGTTTTCACTGTATGAAAATTCCAACCCCGTTTTCCGTACTGTCCCTCAATGCTCTTGACGGCGTTAGCGGTACAGTAAATAGGCGTGTCGGGAATTTCAGCCATCAGCGCGGTGAGAGAGCCGGAGTGATCGCATTCGCCGTGATTGGCGATAATATAATCAATCTTGTGTAAATCAATTTCACGTTTCAGATTTTCCACAAACTCGAACCGGTGGGGCAGCCATACGGTATCAATCAGAACCGTTTTTTCTTCCTCAATCAGATAGGCGTTCTGGCTGGAGCCGTTCATAATCGAA
>CAJOFP010000221.1 GCA_905233795.1 uncultured Oscillibacter sp.
AAGTCGGGGATCACGGGGTTTTAAAATCGCAAGCCGGACAGAATGAAATTTATTTCCGCGTGGACGACGTGAAAAAGAATAAAGGCGGAAAGTTTTTGCATATCGGCGTATTGGAAAAGGGCGTTTTAAAAACCGGGGATGAAATAGAAGTAATATTGGATCAGGAACGGCGACAGGCGATTAGAAGGGCGCATACGGCGACGCATTTGCTGGACGCGGCGTTGATTAAAATTTTAGGCGATCATGTGCATCAGGCGGGTTCTCTTGTGGAGCCGGATAGATTGAGATTTGATTTCACGCATTTTGAGGCGATTGCGCCGGAAAAATTAGCGGAAATTAATCATCTGGTAAATAATAAGATTTTAGAGGGTCTGCCGGTTGTCACGGAAGAACTGCCGATTGAGGAAGCGCGGAAAAAAGGCGCGGTGGCTGTATTCGGCGAGAAATACGGCGAAAAAGTGCGTGTTGTCGAAATGGGCGAGACGGGTGAAACAAATCAGGATTGTTTTTCTATGGAGTTCTGCGGCGGTACGCATTTGGATAACACGGCGAAAGTCGGATTATTTCGGATTCGTTCGGAATCGTCGATTGCGTCGGGCGTGCGCCGGATAGAGGCGACAGTCGGACGCGAAAGCATGATGGCGGCGGAAAAAGCGCAAAATATGTTGTTTCAGGCGGCGCAAATGTTCAAGACCAGTCCGGCGGAATTGGAATCGCGGATTGAAGCGCATATGGAAGAAATGAAAGCCTTGCGCCGCGAATTGGAGAAATTAAAATCTGAAGCGTCATTGGGAGAGGCGCGGCAATTCTTAATGAGCGCGAAAGATATGGGCGGATTAAAAATCGTGACGGCGAGCATGAGTAATTTAGATGTAAATGAATTGCGACGGCGGGGCGATTTCCTGCGGGATAAGGAACCGGGGATTGTCGGCGTATTGGCGACGGTCAACGGGGAGAAAATCACGCTGATTGCGATTTGTGGGCCGGAGGCTGTGAAAAAAGGCGTAAAGGCCGGGGATTTAATCAAACGCGTGTGCGCGATTTGCGGCGGACGCGGCGGCGGTAAGCCCGACAGCGCGATGGGCGGCGGAAATGATATATTGAAATTAGACGACGCTTTAGCGGCTGTGGATGATTTTGTCTCTGAAAAACTGGGCTTGTCGTAAGATTGAAATAATGTAAATTATAATATATTGTAGTATATATAGAATATGATGATATATTATATGTATATATAAGGAGGCGTGAGTTTATGTCGGATTGCTTATTCTGTAAAATTATTCACGGGGAAGTCCCCAGCGCGAAAGTGTACGAAGATGATTTATGCTACGCGTTTGACGATATAGCGCCGCAGTCGCCCGTGCATTTCTTAGTGGTGCCGAAAGAGCATATAAAATCCGTGTCGGAAATTACGCCGGAAAACAGCGGCGTCGTGGGGCATATTTTTGAAGTCATCGCTAAATTGGCGAAAGAAAAAGATTTAAAAAGTTATCGCGTGGTCAGCAATATCGGGGAACAGGCCGGACAGAGCGTATTGCATTTGCATTTTCATGTATTGTCCGGGCGCGATATGACTTGGCCGCCGGGTTAAGATATAAAAAGCCCGGAAATAAATAATAATATTATTATATAATATAATATATAATAGTAGATAATCGGGAGAAAAACAGAATGGATGTTTTATATGTCGTAATGCCCGCGTATAACGAAGAGTCGAATATAGAAAACGTGGCGCGGGCGTGGTATCCGGTTTTAGAGAACGCGGATGAGGCGTCGCGGCTGGTAATCGCCGACAGCGGCAGTTCGGATCGGACACATGAGATTTTAGAGAATTTAAAATCGGAATTGCCCAAGCTGGAAATCCTGTCGGATACCGGGAAACAGCATGGGCCTAAAGTAATCGCGCTGTATGATTACGCGATTGAAAAAAACGCGGATTTTGTATTCCAGACGGATTCGGACGGACAGACAAACCCGGATGAATTTAGCGGCTTTTGGGAGTTGAGAAATCAATACGCGGGCATATTCGGCAATCGGACAGCGCGAGGAGACGGAAAATCGCGGGCGTTTGTGGAACGCGTGGTATGTTTGTTATTAAAATTATATTTCGGGGTGAAAGTCCCGGACGCGAACGCGCCGTTTCGATTAATGCGGACGGATGTCGTCAAGAAATATTTATATAAACTGCCGGAAGATTATAATCTGCCGAATATCATGATGACGACGTATTTCGCGTATTTTCATGAAAAGATGAAATTTCAGGAAATTTCTTTTAAACCGCGTCAGGGCGGCGTAAACTCGATTGATTTGGGTAAGATTATAAAAATAGGCTGGAAAGCGTTGGGAGATTTCCGGGATTTGAAACGCGATATGAAGAAATAATTTTATTTTTTATCGGCTGAACCCGGACGGATGAAAGACGCGGGACGCGCTGAATAATATAATAATAAAATGATGGATTTGGATTTGCATATAAAATTAAATGAATTACATGGAATCGGATTGAAAAGGGCGCGGGCGCTGTCGAAACTGGGACTTGAAACGCCGGGGGATTTGTTATTATATTTTCCCCGGCGTTACGAGGATCGGAGAGAGACGCGCCGTATCGCGGATTTTATTCCGGGCGAAAGCGTTTGCGTTATCGCGGCGGTAACGTCTCAACCGGAAGTCAATCATGTGCGCAAAGGGCTGGACTTGTTAAAAGTCCGCGTCGCGGATGAAAGCGATATTTTAGAGATTTGTTTTTTTAACCAGATATGGCGGAAAGCGGATTTAAAACCCGGTGAAATATTTGTCTTTTACGGCAAGCCGGAAATATTTCGCGGCGGTTGGGTGATGAACAATCCCGATATGGAACGCGAAAACATAAGAGAACTGACCGGGAGAATCACGCCGTTTTATTCTCTTACGGCTGGCGTATCGCAAATGATTTTAAGACGTTCCGTCCGGGAAGCGTTAAATTATTATAATAATATTTATAATAAAAATAATAATAAAAATATAATAGATATAATCCCGGAGGAGATACGCCGGGATTACGGGCTTTGCGATATAAATTACGCCTATCATCATATACACTTTCCGGAAGATGAAAAGG
>CAJOFP010000222.1:0-1317 GCA_905233795.1 uncultured Oscillibacter sp.
CATCAGAAAATATGTCGAAGGCAGTGAAAACGAACCGATACCCAATGTCGAGTTTAAAGTCACGGACGCCAGCGGCGCCGCGATTGGACCTGATAACGGGGTGTTATATTTATTGCGGACATTTAAGATTGAGATATTCGGAACGCATTATTTGCCCGAATATCTCAATTTTTTGACAATTACGACGAATGAACGCTCTTTTTCGCTGTCAAATCATTCCCGCTGTCCCCGCTGACACTGCCGATAAAGCGATAATAAATATCCAGACGCATTACGGTCTCCCCATCGATCTCCTCTTTCTCATGAACCACGATTTTCTCGATCAGCGTATTGAGAAGCTCTTCCGTCAGTTCCGTAATATCTGTGTATTGCGCCGCCAGTTTGGCGAAATCTCCGGCTCCGCGACTCCGTTTGTCCCACGCGTCCGTCATACGCCGGAGTTCCGTGTTCCGCTCCCTCAGTTTTGTCGATTCATCCTCATAGGATGCGGACATGACCGCGTATCGCTCGGCGGGTATCCGTCCGAATACGCTGTCCTCATAAAGACGCCGGATAATCACGTCCAGTTCGTCCAGCCGACGCTGATTGCGTTCCAGTTCCTTTTCCCATGATGACCGCTCGCCGTCACATTCCCGCGCGGATACTTTCGCCAGATATTCCGCGTACAGATATTTATCCGCGGACGCGAGCGTCGCGTGTCGGCGGACGTCTTCCAGAACGACGTCGTTCAGCTCCTCCACGCTGATATAATGGCCGGAGCATTCTTTTCCGCCGTATCTGCGATGTTTGTTACAGCAAAACATCCCGGCGGATTTGCGGCGGCGGTTCCAGCCTCTCGTGGAAGAAAAAACCATGCGGGTATGACATCCGTCGCAGAACAGCAGTCCGCGATAAATGTTGGCGGGATTATGCCATACGCCGGGCTTTTTTACTTTCAGACGCTCCTGTACCGTATCGAAAGTCGCCTGATCCACCAGAGGCTCGTGCGTATTCTCCACGGTAATCCATTCCTCTTCCGGCCTTGCGATATGGCGTTTGTCTTTGAATGAACGCGTTGTGATTTTCTGACCAACTGTTTTTCCGAGATAAATCGGATTGCTGAGGATATGCTCGACCGTCACTTTGGACCACGAATAAGGATGACGCTGACGCTCTCCCGTGACATATTTGCCGTCATTGACCATCACATAGGCGCGGGGCGTAAGAATCCGTTCCTGTTCCAGTTCCTTTGCGATCATGAAGCAGGTGGTTCCCTCCAATGCCATCCGGAACATACGCTGAACAACGGGGGCGCGTTCGTCGGGAATCAGATGGTGT
>CAJOFP010000222.1:1398-4490 GCA_905233795.1 uncultured Oscillibacter sp.
ATTGTCCCCCGCCTCGGAATCCACATTATCGTTGACGGCGATGAAACGGACGTCATGTTCCGGGAAGACGACCTCGGTATACAGTCCCGTCTGGAGATAGTTCCGTCCCAGCCGGGACAGGTCTTTCACGCACACGACCGCCACTTTGTCGTCCTCGATCATGGACAGCATCCGCTGGAAATCCGGACGGTTGAAATTCGTGCCGGAGTAACCGTCGTCCACGAAGAACTGACGGTTGGCGAATCCGTGTTCCATTGCGTACCGTTCCAGCATATTTTTCTGAGTTTGGATGCTCATGCTGTCGCCGCTGAGCTCGTCATCCCGACTCAAACGGCAGTACAACGCCGTGATTTTGTCTTGCTGTTTTAACTTTTTCATAACCTTTCCTTTCCAAACAGCGGATTTCAGATGTTCGCATGGTCACAGCTTAACTCTTTCCCCTGATAAAGGCAAGTCCTGTTCGACGCTGTGCGGGAATATTTTTTGTCCGCCGCTCTGGTAATTTCGCGGGAATCATGATATACTTCTTGTTTAGAAGCTGTCCCGTCTGACCGGTATTTTACTGTGAATGGGGGACGCTGTCATGGAATAAAAATGGAGTGAAAATGGAAAAAGAAGGAGGAACGCATGATGATACGATTTGACTTTTCATCCGTCGCCGGAATTATCTGGAATGGTCGTCTCAGCGGAGCTTTCAGAAACAAAGCGGAATTTGTGGAAACGCTGTTTGACAGTTATATTAAATGGGAGGAAACGCGTCTGGACAGGGCGAAAACGCTCGATCCCAGCCAGATGAACAAGTGGCTGAACGGGAAATCCAGCGTAAGTCCATCCATTTGTCAGTTTTACCGGGACAGTAGGGAACATCGAAACCAACTTAAAATAACATTGGCGGATGTGATTCTCCCCGCCCTGTTCGACGAGGCCGGAGTGACTCAGGAAGTTTACGATCTTTTAAGCGCGGCCAGAAATATCTCATCATATAAAAAAGAAGAAATCTGTAAAAATTATTCCTGCGCGGACACGGGAAACCGCGTGGATTTTCTGGCGAAAGCGCTGGTCAGCGCAATGGACTGTCCAATTCCGGAACGCGTATCCGGCGCAATCGTACAGGAACGCCTTTCGCCATCTATAAACGAATATTTTCTGGGAAATTTACTGCCGGAACCGTGTCCGCATTTTCGCGCGAGAGAGCAGGAAATCGAATCCCTGCGTCAGGCTCTGGAACAGCATGACAAAATATTTGTGTACGGCGTTCCGGGCATCGGAAAAAGCGAACTGGCGAAAGCCTACGCCAAAGCGTACCGGAAAAGCTATACGAATATCCTCTACATACCGTTTACCGGCGATATAAAGAGCGATATTGCGAAACTGGCGGCGGTCGATGATTTCCCGCAAGATAATGAAGATGTTCTTTTTGAAAAACACGACCGTTTTCTGCGGACGCTCAAGGAAGATTCCCTGATTATTATTGATAATTTCGGCGTTATTTCTGACGGGTATGAAATTCAGAATATTTTACAAAAATACCGCTGTCATGTTCTGGTGACGACGCGCTGTTTTTTCTCCGAACAGCGTAATTTTCTTCTGGAAGAATTTCAGGACTCTGAAGATTTATTCCGGCTGACCGCCTGTTTCTTTTCCGACGCGGAAACAAACCGTGGAATTGTCGAGGAAATTATTCGCGCTGTTCACAGCCATACATTCGCGGTGGAACTGGCCGCGAAGCTGCTGGAAAGCGGAATTTTGAAGCCGCTTATGGTATTAACGCGGCTTCAAATTGCGGGCGCGGCGTATGATTATCATGACCGGCTTGTAATGATTAAGGACGGAAAAAGCCGTCAGGACACATATTACGGGCATATTCACGATTTATTCCGACTGTGGGAACTGACGCATCCGCAACAGGATATTATAAGCTGTCTGTCGCTGATTCCGGATTCCGGAATATCGCAAAGAGTGTTCGCGGACTGGCTGTGCCTGACCGATATGAACGTGATTCATACGATGATTGAATTGGGTTACATTCGGCTCATGCCCGGAAATCGAATCGCCCTCCACCCCATGACGCGGGATATTGCGCTTGTCGAAATTACGCCGGGAGTGAAACGATGCCGGATCATGCTGGACGGAATCGAAATGTACTTCCGTCACCGGAATTTCAAAGAATGGGAAGCGATGTTTGAGACTGTATGGAATATCGTGGAACTTGCGGACAAAGACGACGATGAATTTTTTCTCTCTTTTTTATGGGACGCGTTTCTCTGTATGGAACAACATCACTATGAAAGCGGGATAGAGCGTTTGATTCCCATACTGGACGATCTGGTGAACGATCCCGCGATTAAAGTAGCAATAGAACGTGAAGAAATCCGGAAAAAGATTCGGGAATACGCGGATCAAGCGGATCATCCCATTCCGGACAGTAGAATGAAATTGTATATACTTCCAAATACAGGGAATTAAAAATCTGATATAAAAAGAAAACCCCGCGAACATGGGTCATCGCTCGTGTTCGCGGGGATTTTCCCGTTTTCCATTTTCGCTCCATTTTCGTTCCATGACAGGCAAAATCGGATTTGATATACTATTCCCCGCGAGTGAGAGCCGAGCCAGATCTCCGTCAGGCGTGGGCTACACAGATCGCACGAAAGGGGGCTTTATATGACGAAAGACGCCGTCCCGTCTATGGACGCGATTCCGCTGGCGGAACCGTACCGGCGCAAAATCGGAAAAGTGACTTTTGTGGTTTCTTCTTTTGGAAATCCCAAATCCACTGAAACCGCCCGGCAAATGATTCTTCGGATGCTGGAAGAACAGGTCAGACGCGGAAACGACTCCATGACGCGGGACTGTGCGTAACAGGATAAAATTATAAAAGGCGAAATATAATTTGATTGGAGAAAACCGTATGAAAAAACAATTAAAAAAAGGAGGAAAATGTGAGGAACACGGGAATTATGTACGACAGCGCGGAGAAAACGCCCGTCGTTTTGTCGGAGACGGAGGAACAGTTGTCCGCGCTGGAAGCGGATATTGTGCGAAACGGCTGCTATTCTCCCGTCGTGGTCAATCAGGACATGGTTGTCATT
>CAJOFP010000223.1 GCA_905233795.1 uncultured Oscillibacter sp.
TTCTGAAAATAATAATAATCCAGCCGAACCGGATTTTAACTCCAATCCGGGCAACGATAACAACAATAACAATAATCCGCCGCCTCCCAATGAGGGAAACAATACGGACTTTTCAGGCAATCCCAATCCCCCAAGCGAAAACAATTACAATCCCCCGGAGATGCCTCTTGAAAACAATTACAACCCCCCGGACACGTCCGATAACCCCAATCTCTAGGATAGTCCCCGTGATAATCCGCCTCCGCTGAATGAGCCCGGCATAATATAAAAAACAAATTAAATTAAAATTAAATTAAAATCCGGCGAATATGAGATAAAAAAACGCTCATATTCGCCGGAAATCTTTTTTATTTTATCTTGTTTATCCCAAACGCTCTTGACAGGGCTATAAAAAGAGAGTAATATAAAAATAGTTTTCAAAACTATGTGATATAATATACGGATGATAAAAGTATACTATCATGTTATATTATTATAATTCTTAATTTTTATATAATTTATATTATAAGGAGCGTTGCGCGATGTGGAGTATTGTCAGCGACAGCAGCTGCGATCTGCGGAACAGCGATTTTAAAAGCGATACGATCCATTTTGAGACGGCTCCCCTGCGGATTCGCGTGGGGGAACAGGAATTTATTGATAATGACGAACTGAAAACGGCGGAATTAATAAAAGCTATGCGGGATTCCAAAGCGGCCTCTTCCACGTCCTGTCCGTCGCCCGCCGCATACGCCCGCGCTTTCGCCAAGGCGGATCAGACAATCTGTTTCACGATTTCCGGCAATTTGTCCGGCAGTTACAACGCGGCGTTACAGGGTCGGGAACTGGCGCTTGAATCGCACCCGGACAAACAAATCTGCGTGATCGACTCGAAATCCACGGCGGGCGCGATGGTTTTATTAATCCGCAAGGCGAAAGCCTTAATCGAAGCCGGCGTCGGACAATTCAATGAAATCTGTGACGAATTGCGGACTTATCAGGCGTCTCTGCGTACCTGTTTCACGCTGGAAAGCTATGATAATTTAATCAAAAATGGCCGTATGCGTCCTTTAGTCGGGACTTTACTGCATACGCTGGGCATTCATGTCATTGCCGTGGGGACTTCCGAGGGTAAAATTCAGGTCATCGGCAAAGCCCGCGGGGAGGATAAAACCCGTAAATTTATTGTCAATTCCATGGCGGGAAGTAAAGACTGTACCGGCGCGAAAGTGTTAATCCATCACTGTGAAAATTTAACCGGCGCGGTGAAATTAAAAGAATTAATTTTAAAAGAACTGCCCGTCAAAAGCGTGGAAATCGCGGCCTGTCGCGGCTTGACAAGTTTTTACGCTATGGAAAAGGGGCTCATCGTGGGATATTAATCATTTAAAATATAAATTTAAATATAAAAATAATATAAAAACGCGAATCCGGCTGATTATTTTTATGCCGCGATTCGCGTTTCTATATTTATTTTTTATATTCCACAAGTTCCTGCATTTGATCCCACAGGCCATCCAGACATTCAATCGCCCGGACATATAACGCGTATTTTTTATTATAAATCTCGGCTTTGGACTTGTCCGGTTGAATCACAGGCGAAAATGACGCCATATGTTCAATCGCCTGATCTAAAGAATCATATTCGCCCGTGGCCGCCGCCGCCGCTATCGCGCAACCCAGCGCGCCCGTCTCATTCGCCTGTAACGTCTCGACAGGCGTCTGCATGACATCCGCGAACATATGCGCCCATACGTCGGCCCGCGCCGCGCCGCCCGCCAATCGAATCACGGACGGCTTTTTCTCCCGCGTTTTCATTAATCTCTCATAATGATAACGATGACAGAATGTCACGCCCTCAAATATGCTTCTTGCCAAATGCTCCCGCGTATGCGCCGCGCTCATGCCGATAAAACAGCCTTTCGCGTTCGGATGAACATTCGACGCCATGAGAAACGGCAAAAATATCGGGACAAACTCTTCCGGCGCTATACTCTCCACACTGTCGTCCAACAGATCATATACGCTTTCTCCGGTAGATTTTACTTGTTGTTCCAGTTCCGGGATAATTTGTTTAATAAACCAAGTTAAATTTCCCGCCGAAGTCGGCGACGATTCCTCGATTAAATAATAGCCCGGCAACGCGAATAAAGAATTCATCTGGACAGCGCCGTCTAAAACCGGTTCTTTGCGTATATATTCATTAATCGACCAAGTCCCGGCGATCATGCAGATTTTATCCGGGTCCGTGACGCCCGCCGCGATTGCGCACGCGTTTATATCAAACATCCCGCCGATCACCGGCGTTCCGGCTTTCAGACCGCATTTCGCCGCCGCTTCTTCCGTGATATAACCGCAAATCTCACTTGCGCGGCATAACGGCGGCAACGCGTCAAATATATCCTCAATCCCGTATAATTTTAATAAATCTCTATCAAATTCGCCGGTTTTTAAATTCATCAAGCCCGATCCAGAATAATCCGTGATCTCCGCTTTCGCCTCGCCGGTCAATCTATATCTTATATAATCCTTGCACTCGAATATATATTTTATATTTTTATAACTTTCCGGCTCGTGATCTTTCAGCCACGCCAACAACGCCGACGGCTGACACGACATAATATGCTGACAGGATAAATTAAACGCCTGATTTTCAATCCCGTTTTCTTTCCAGTCTTTCACATACCGCCAAGCGCGATTGTCCGTCGAAATAATCCCGTTACGAGTAGGTTTATCGTCTTTACCCCATAAATATAAGCCTTTGCCGTGTCCCGATATGCCCAGTCCGGCGACATCCGACGCCGCGACGCCCGTTTCTTTCAATACTTCCCGGATTACTTCACAATTCGCGTCCCACATTTCCTCCATATCGCGCTCGATAAAACCCGGTTTCAGCGCTATAGATTTTGTCGAAATCCCGTAAGCGCCGATTTCTTTTCCGGTATTATCAAACAAAGCCGCTTTAGTCGCCGTGCCGCCGTTGTCCAGACCGATATAATAGCGCATATTTTCCTCATTTCCTTTTTTAATAATCCCCGCCCATATTTATTATATTAATCATATATAATCATACGGACGGGGAATTTTTATCCCGTTTTATTCCAAATCCCGGCCTATATCTTTACCGTCCAAGAAGTCCGCCGCGATGTCAATCGCCTTCGCGTACATGGACCATAACGCGTCCTCCGTTTGCGCGGCGACATGGGGCGTCAAAATCACGTTATCCAGTCCGATCAACGGCGAATCCGCCGGCAACGGCTCTTGCGCGTACACATCCAGACCCGCGCCCAGAATCCGATTATCTTTCAACGCCTGATATAACGCGTCCTCGTCGATAATATTCCCCCGCGCCGTACACACAATCACGGCGTCTTTCTTCATTAAATTTAATTTCTCCGCGTTTACTAAATTATGCGCTTCCGGCGTGTACGGAATATGAATGCTGATCGCGTCGGCTTCTTTAAATAATTCATCCAATTCCACTTTCCGCGCTCCCGCCGCTTCACACGCTTCCGCCGATAAAAACGGATCATACGCCAAAATTTCAACATCCCAGCCCTTAAACAATCCGGCCAGCAATCTTGAAATCATACCGAATCCGAGCAAGCCTAATTTTTTGCCTTTCATGCCGCCGCCGACATTTTTAGGCCCCCATTTGCCCGAATTGACCACATAACGATTGGCGATTAATTGCCGTTTCGCCGCCATAATCATAGCGAACGCCATTTCCGCCACGGCTTGCGCGTTCGCGCCTGTCGTCCGGGCAATCGCAATCCCGCTCGCGCTCGCGTCCGGCAGATTCACGGCCTCAAATCCCACGCCGTAGCGAATTAAAATCCTGACATTATCCTGAATTTTCTCAAAAATATTTTTATCATATTTATCTACATCAATAATGCCCGCGTCGGCGTCTTTTAACGCCGCAATCGCGCCTTCCGGCGTGAACGGCGTCTGCGGCGCCCAGATATATTCCAGACCGCGTTCCGCCGCGTAATTTTTGGCGCGTTCGTTCATTATATCATATAATTCCGAATGCGCGCCGTATAAACTTACCAGTTTTTTCATATTTCATTCCCTTTCGTGAGAATATTTATTTATAATATTAACTTTTTTCCGGGAAATAAACCTCTTTCGCGTTATTATAAAAAATATCGGCTTTTTCCTCTTCATTAAATACGCCGGTCTGCTCCAGATAATCCGTCAAATGTTCGTAACTGTCTTGAGTAGCGGCGAACGGCGCGTCCGTACCCCACATGAGTTTCTTAGGCGTCACTATATCCGCCGCGATTTTCAAATAAGCGCACGTTTCAGGATACGGATAAGCATCCGGCTTCATAATCTTCGGCATGGCCGCTATATCAAACCAGATATTCGCCTGTTTTAATATTTCCAGTTCCGCCATCCATTCGCGTTTCTTTTCCCGCGCCGGAGCCAATAAATGACAGATTACAATCTTCAAATCCGGGCAGCGATCCGCGACGCGCATTAACGCCACTGTCTGGTGACTTTCCATCTCAATGCCGCCCACGTCCAGCGCGACCACGCCTTTATGACGTTCAATTAATTTATAAATTTCCATCATGCGTTCGCCGGACAAATCAAACGGATCATGACAGCCCATCAGTCCGCCGCCGGAACTGACTTCAAATTTCACCAGATGAAATTTCTTCTCCCACAAAAATCTCTCCAGCGCGTTTATATGATTCGTGGCGAACGGGTCCACTTCGCACGACGGGCAGAAACGATCCGGATATTTTTCCAGTAATTCCTCGTGATAAATATTCTGAAATCCGTACATGCTCCCGTTCATCAAAACAGCGCGTTCGACATCATTGCGATCCATGATTTTCAACGCCTGTTCCGCCGTGAAATTCTCGTCGCCGTAATCGCCGTTTGTCGGCAGTAACTGAAATTCCTCTCCGTTGCCCCATCTCGCCCGGCCTCCGCCGACGGCGCGTAATTCTCCCCGGCGGCAATAGCCCGCGATAATCTTCGCCAAATGCAAATGCGCGTCAATTTTCTTCATATTACGCCCTCCCGCGTATTCAAATTTTACCGCGTTTTATTTATATATAATATTATAATATAAAATATCTCCTCCCCCGCCGCCGTGACGCGCCGGGGGATTTGATATAATTTATAATATTATAAATATTATATAATATTATCCGGCTGTTATCAATATTACGACGCTTTCTTGACGACTTTTTTCACTTTCTTACGCGATTGATCCGCGTGCTGTAACGCGTCGAACGCGACCGCGATTATAATCACAAGACCTTTCACCAGTCCGGCCTCTGTGGACGGCACGCTCATGAGATTCAAGCCGTTATTCAATAAGCCCATTAAAACCGCGCCGTAAATCGCGCCCAAAACCGTACCTTCGCCGCCGAGTAAACTCACGCCGCCGATTACGCCGGCTGTAATGACATCATTTGTATAGCCGGAACCCGTGGATGCCATTGCCTGCTGTGTCATCGAC
>CAJOFP010000224.1 GCA_905233795.1 uncultured Oscillibacter sp.
TCAGGAAGATAGAGAAACCGCCGCGAGATTGCTCGGAAAATTACAGTCGGCGATTACCCGCGTACAGGAACAGCACGTCGAGATTTCCTCCCGCAGCAATTATGTCCAGACGAATATGGCTCAATTAAAAGACAGTCAGTTTACTTTGTCCGAACAGATCGACGAGCTGGAACACATGGATATGGCGATGGCCATATCCGAAATGATGTGGGCGCAGTATTCTTACAACGCCGCTTTGCGCGTCGGCAATGATATTTTATCGGAATCTTTATTTGACTATATGCGTTGATTTTTATATTATATATTTATTATTTATATATTTTTATTTATATATTTTTATTTACCGTGCGAACGGGGAACGGCGGCGCGATTTAATATTTTAATAAATTTAATAAATTTAATCAATTTTCACGCGATAAAAAATTTGAAAAATAAAAAATAAAAATATTAAAAAATATTAAAATAAAATCCGGCGCGCCGGGGCCGACGCGTCTGGATTATAAAAATAAAAAATAAATTTATATCGCGCCGTTATTCCCTTTAAGCAGCTTTGAAAAGCCATGAAAGGAAGTGCTTGTTCATGATCCCCTTGCTTGAAATTAAGACAGTGCCGATTGAAATTCAGGTGAAAACCCAGAGCGCGTCTCTGGAATACACCCGCGGAACAGCCGAGATGGAAATCAGCCGTTCCAAACAGGGTTCGCCGGAAGTGAAAAGCCGCCCGATCCAGATCAAACAGGATACGTTTGAACCCCGCCGCTCGACGTATCATCCGCCGATTGCCAGCCAGTCCAGCCAGAGCGCGGCGGCGTCCGGACAAAATATGTCAGGCGGACAGGGCGTCTATGAGGTCACGTCCGCTTACGCCGACGCCGGACAAATCGCGTTAAACGTCCGCATGGGGCACAGTATGCCCGCCGCGTCCGCCGTCCAGAACGCCGCGCCCGCCGTCCAAAACAGCCAGTCGTATACGCCCCCGGATCTGACCCCGAAAGCCGGCGTCAACGTCCAGTGGGAGGACGGCAATATGGAAATCCGCTATAATATGGACAAACTGCAATTCGACTGGAAAATCGACCGGGGCGAATTTAAATTCACGCCGGGCGATATTGAAATCTCCGTTGAAACCATGCCGAGCATTACGTTCACTTATACGGGCGGACCGATTTATGTCCCGCGTTCGTCCGATCCCAATTATCAGCCGGTCAACGTGGAGGCGTGATTTTCGTTTTATTTAAAAACTCAATTTCATAATTTTATTTATATAATCATGTAATCATGCAATTATGTAATATTGACACAAACCGCGCCGTAATTTAAAAATATGAAAAATATGAAAATATGAAAATATTTTTCGTATTTTTGTTTCTATCCCCCCTATGGAAGGAGAGAAATTTTTTGTTGAAAACAGACACGAAATATTTCGGCGAAATCGCCTATGACCCTGAAGACGTTCTGTCTTTCCCAAGGGGTCTGTTCGGCTTTGAGAAAGAACGCCAATTTTTATTGCTTCCCTTTTCGGGCAACGGGACGCTGTTCTGCCTGCAAAGCCTGTCCGAACCAAGCCTCGCTTTTATCATGATGGATCCTTTTTCGCTGAACCCGGATTATAATCCGATTCCCCAGCCGGACGAGCTGGCCGAACTGGACGCGAAAAGCCCGGAAGATCTCGCGTATTACGTCATGTGCGTCGTGAAAGAGCCGGTATCCGAAAGCACGGTCAATCTGCGCTGTCCCGTCATGATCAACGACGCCGGGATTTCCATACAGGTTATTTTAGAAGACACGGCGTATCATATGCGCCATGTCCTGTCCGAGTTTAAACAGCCGGATTTCAGCCAAGAGCAAGATCAGAATCCGGGGGAGGGCGCGCCATGTTGATTCTGCGCCGCAAATCGGGCGAATCCATCGCCATCGGACAGGATATTACCGTTACCGTATTGGATTTGAACGAAGGCAGCGTCCGTCTGGCGATTGACGCGCCGAAAAGCGTCACGATTTTACGAAGCGAATTGTTACAGGCCGCCGACGTCAACCGGGACGCCGCCGAACTGTCGCCCGCGCTGGCGCGTCTGCTGGAACGCGAGGCGAAACGCCCGATCCGGGGCAAGCGTTCCGCCCGCGTGGTCAAACCGGTCAAACAGGTCAACCCGGCGGACGCCGTGAACCCGTTCGGGAGTTTATCTTTATCCGATCCCGCCGGAAATTTACCCGAAAATTCAACCGGAGATAAATCCGGGGATAAAAACGACGCTTAAAAGATAAATTTAAATAATTAAAATAATTAAAAATCAAGCCGCGGAATATAAAATTCGCGGCCTGATTTTTTTAATTTTATTTTAATTTTTAGCGTAATTTTTAGCGATGATGGGGACGGCGTTTCACCAGTTCACACGCGTTCATGACCTGCGCCGTCACCGCCGCGCTGTTCTTTTTTTCATACATGGACAGCAGGGGAAGCACTTCCGTGCTCTGCGTGGCGACGTATTTCGACGGCAGATTGGACAGCGATATGGCAACGACATCGACTTTACAGCGTTGGCAGTTGCACATATTAAAGGCTTTCATATATTTATCGGCTTTGTCCTCCACAAGCGCCTGCGTGAGATTAAAGCAGATATAATCATGATATTCCGGATGAGGGGAATTATCCGCCAACTCTTTTCGCGTATTTTGCGCTTGCGGCGCGGGATTTTGATTTTGCGCCGGGGCGTTTTGATTGCGCGCCGGGGCCGGGTTTTGATTCACGGGCGCGGGATTCGCAACCGCCGGGGCGTTTTGATTGCGCGCCGGGCTTGGGTTCTGATTCACGGGCGCGGGAGCCGGATTGCGCGCCGGCGCGGGATTTTGATTTTGCGCGGGATTCGCAACCGCCGGAGCGTCTTGATTGCGCGCCGGGGCCGGGTTTCGATTCACGGGCGCCGGGCTTGGATTTTGATTGACCGGCGGCGCGAACATATCATCCGCGTTCGCGTCCCAGTCGTCCCAGTCCGAGACTTCCGAGGAAGCGGGCGGCGCCCATCCCCAGTCGTCGTCATCGTCATTGGAAAACGCGTTTTGATTTTGATTTTGCGCGG
>CAJOFP010000225.1 GCA_905233795.1 uncultured Oscillibacter sp.
GAATCAGGAGGTTGATTCATATGACGAGACTGGGTCAGATGATTGAGGATGAAAAATTGCGGTATGCGGAAAAGTACGGGGAAGAGCGCGCGGAAGAAGCCGAACGTCAAATGGCGAAACGGATGTTATCTAACGGGATTCCCGTGGAAACAATTTTAAAATGCAGTACGCTGTTATCCCGCCGGGACATTGAAAAACTTGCGGAATCCGCCGCGCGATAAAGCGAACTCCCGGCGCGCTTTCCGCTGTACCGGTATATCCGCCTGATTGCGTTCGGTCGTGATCCGTCTGTTTTGTGGCGGACACGCGATATAAACAACATACTCTTTCAGCCATTTTGTATCCGTCCTCTCTATGTTTGTGAGGGGATCGGGCGCCTGTCCGCCATGAACTTGTCAGGGCGCCCGCTTTCGCCATTCCGATTTTCTCACATTTGTTTCATAATATCCGGCGCTTTTCCCAAACAGCGCGTATGAAAACGGACCGCGAATCCGTCCCATTTCTGACGGTTTCGCGGTCTGTTTAGATTGTTACGCTTTTTGTCATTTTCCGCGAGTCAACGCGAGTCAATATGATGTCATAGTGATATGGGATTAAATCAGATCCATTTTATCCCAGAGAATATTTCCGAACGAATCCGGATATTCTTCGTCCGTTGGGCTTTGGGATTTCATAATGATCTGTCATTTCCGATACCGCCGATTATATCCGCTCCAGAAATTTTGTATACCATTTTGATTGTTTTTATGATATAATCGTTATGCGAAATGCAAAATGAGGTGATTTCATGAAACAGCGAAGCCTACAGATTGCGCGTACCCTAAGCGAAAACGGCGTTCCGGTCACGATTGAGGAACTCGCGTCCAAATTTGATGTCACACAGCGGACAATCCGAAACGACCTGAACGAAATCAGCGATTTATTGGAACAGAATGACTATCCCCGGCTGTCATTTGCGAACGGCGGTCAGATTGTATCGCCTGAAAATTTCAGACAGGTTTTGATGTCCGTCATGCCGGACAGTTTTTATACTTATAAATTATCGCCGGAAGAACGGGCGCGGGTGGCGGCGGTCATTCTGGTCAACGCGTCGTCTTATGTCACGCTGGGAGAAATCGCGGACCGTCTGTTCGTCAGCCGCGCGACGATTATAAAAGATTTGGAAAATATCCGGACTGTTTTAAAAACAGGGAATCTGGAGCTCCTCTCCCGCGCCAATAAGGGTCTGAGCGTCGCCGGAAAAGAGAGCGAAAAAAGATTTTTTCTCTTGCGGACGCTTCGCCGCGCCTCCATACCAAGCGATGACGCCGTAAGCCGCTTGACCAGCGTACAGGCCGGAGACCGGGTAATCCTTCAAAAAATTCTCAACGAGCAGGAGCATCTGCATGAGACATTCCTGACGGACGCTTCTTTTCAGGATATTTCGCTTTATCTGGGAATCATGATCAATCGCAATATGCAGGGGGAGTTCATGGAACCCCAACCGTATTTTGACGACAGCGAACGCTATCTGATGGCGCAGGATATTCTGCGCTATGTCACGCAGTATTGCGGCGTCAGAACCACGGAACATGATATTGCCTGTCTTTGCGTTTTGCTGGATCAGGCCCGCTATATCCGGCGAAGATCATCCGATAAAAACGCCGTGAAAATTCAGATGATTACGCGGCAGTTTATCGCGGCCGTTTCAGAGGAATTGGAAGTGAATTTAAATAACGATTATGAATTTTTTGAAAATCTGTCCAATCATCTCGCTTCCGTGTTTTCCGCGCCGCCGGCTATCTATCCGGAGCGGGAAGTGATCGAGGAAGTTCTGGAGGAAAATCAGGAGATTGTGGAAGCCGTCAACCGCCGTCTGCCGGTAATCGCGCGTTATATTGACCGGGAAATTACGGAAACGGAAATCGCGTATATTGCCGTTCATGTCTGCGCCGCTATGGAACGAAAGAAAAATAAAGAAATCGCGTTCCATGTGATTATTGTCTGTCACGCGGGCGTGGCCGCCTCACGGCTTTTGACGGAAAAACTGCGGAAGCATTTTCATTTTCAAATCGTGGATATTTTACCCGCCCATGAAATAAAATTTCTCCCGGAGGACAAGGCGGATTTTGTCATTTCCACCGTGCCGTTGAAAAACTGCAAATTAGAATATGTCATTGTCTCGCCGTCTTTTAACGACAGCGATTATATCCGCGTCGGCAATAAAATCGACGCCCTGCGCAACAGCCGTCATTTGCCCTCCCGCGTACAGGATAAAGATATTAGCGCGAAAGGCGTGATTGACACGATTCAGCCGATTATATACGAAGCGGTTCCCGATTTGGCGCCGAATTTAATGAAACAGCTGCGGCGTTCCGTCCGTGATTATTTTAACCAGTCCGCCGGAGCGGAAGCGGAAATTTTTTCGCCTTATTTACATCATTTACTGCCGCCGGATCATATTGAATTAGATGTCGAGTGTACGGACTGGCGGGACGCGATTCGCAAGTCGGCGCGAAAACTGATGGAATGGGGCTATATAGAGAAACGCTATATTGACGCTATGATCGCCAATGTGGAGGAAAACGGGCCTTATATTGTTTTATCCAAAGGATTCGCGGTTCCGCATGAGGGATTGGAACAGGGCAGCGTCCGAGTCGGAATGTATCTGATCCGATTGAAAACGCCGGTCCCGTTCGAGGCGGACGAGTTTGACCCGGTCGAATTTGTCTGCTGTCTGAGCGCCGTGGATCACAAGACGCACTTGAAAGCGTTTTTCAATCTGGTCAATATGCTTCAGGAAGATGAATGTGACATGCTCCCCCGCCTAAGAGGCGGGGGCTTCCCGCTCAAGTATCCCAACGGATACAGCCGACGCCGAGGCGTCAACGGGCTATCCCCGTGTGTCCCACGGTTCTTTGTTTATCGCGTTACGCGGTTAGCATAGCAATCCCCGCGTTTTTAATATTGATCGCGGCGTTTATATCCCGCTCAATCGTTTTCCCGCAACAGGGACAAATCCACGTCCGGTCATTCAGCGTCAAATCTTTGTTCACGTTCCCGCAGTGACGGCACAGTTTGGACGGCGGATACCTCCGCTATCTTGTAACTCAGGAACGCCCGGAACTGTCCGAACGCGTTGTCATTCGTCGCCTTGCCAAGTTTCAGGCTTTGCGACATGCCTTTATAATCTATATCTTCCACACAAATTATATCATGCGCGTTTACCAGTTCCCGGCTCCGTTTGTGTTGCCAGTCCTTGCGCTGATTTCTGATTTTTTCGTATATTTTCGCAACGCGGATTTTCTGTTTCTTCCAGTTCGCGCCTTTGACTTTCATGTGTGATAATTTACGCTGTTCTCTCGCCAATCTCTTTTGCGCTTCCCTGAACCAACGCGGCATATCGGCGGATTTCCCGTCGCTGTCCACATAGAAATGCGGGGACGAATAGTCAAGCCCAAGCGCGGTATTTTCATCAGGCGTGATTTCCGGTATGTCCAATTCATACTCCGTCAGAATCGACGCGTAATATTTGCCGGACGGCTCCTGTGAAACCGTCACGCTTTT
>CAJOFP010000226.1:0-1081 GCA_905233795.1 uncultured Oscillibacter sp.
CCGTAGACCAGAAACCGCGCTCCTCCACCCAGACGGCGTAAAAATCGCCGCCGCGTATCATTAAATCCTCGCTCTTTTTAATAATAAACTTGGGATATATCTCTGTCACGCCGCGTTTGCCGGTTTTCGTGGAAATCAGAAGAAAGTCAAGCATAGCATATTCAACCTTTTCGCAAGTTCAGAATTTCCGTGAGATACCACATGGCTTGATTCCAGATTTCGACTTTGCGCAAATCGTATTTCGGATGAGCGAGAGTAAACAATCCGCCGTCTCCGTTCGCCTCATAATCCCGGTTCAGGAAACGGTCAAGAATATCGTTTATTTTTCGCCTGTCGAAATGAGAATCCGAGAACACCCACAAGCCAAGATTGGTAATCATGCGCCAGAACCAACGACCCGAGCCGTAATCGCTTTTCGGGTCTCCCGATACGCTTTCTTCCATACGAATCGCCAAAGCCGCCATCATTTCAAGAACATTGCACATCTTGTCTCTTTCGGCGCGGTCTATGAGATAAAAATAAATCCCTTTTTCATAGCAATACCGTTTTCTCAAATCCACGCCGTCAAACCAGCGGTTTTCATCCATCGGATGAATATAACTGAAAGGCTTTTCGTAAAGACAGCGCAGGAGCGCGGAATAGTTTTGATAATCCGGCTCCCGTACCGTTTCACAAAGCCATGTAAAATATAAATTATCCAGTCTCCTCATCCTCCTCGTCATCGTCGGGGAAGTCGTTAATCTCTCGAATGTCCGGCGGCATGGATTTTTTCACGTCCGCGAATCTCCGCAAGTCTTTATAAACCGCGTAATCACACCGCCGCGAATCGTTTCTGACATATACGGCGTCATCCTCATACTCGCCGAAACGATGAAGCGCGTCTTCCCCGATTGTGTCGGCAATATCAACCGGATCGCCCATTTCATCCGTCACGACGCCGTCCGCGTAAGCCGTGAGTTCGCAGACCAAGAAATCTTCCATTTCGCCGTACTCTTCCGGCGGAATCACAACGGGACCGGGTTCCTCTTCCGGGCGTTCTTCCTGATAATCATAAACCGGCTGGACGTATTCCGTGGGCTTT
>CAJOFP010000226.1:1088-4156 GCA_905233795.1 uncultured Oscillibacter sp.
CTCTTTCACGGATTTAATCTCTTGTTCCGCCTGTTCGCGGTATTTGGCTTCCAACGTCGTTTTGGCACAAAACGCGCCGGTAAAAACCCCGACGCAAAACGCGAAAACCGCCGCGCCGATACAAATATAAGCCTGTTTTTTGTCCATTACGTTCCCTCCGCTTTCAACGTCATAGCGGTCAGAGCCAACCCCGCGAACAGCGCGGACACGCTCAGTAATATCCCGCCTGTGATATGTCTCCGCCTCCCGGAGTTCAGCGTATAATCCAGAATTGTGATAACGTCCTCAAAATTCGGCATATTACTTTTTACCTCCCGTCAGAATCGCCAGACCGCTGACAAAGCAAATGCCGGACATAGCGGCAAGCCCGAAACTTAACATGACTGAACCGAGCGTCATAATAAACATCCCTTTCTAAAAATATAAAAAGAGCCGCCTCACCGTTTTGAGACAGCTCTATTTTTTCATTATCTCATCCGCACCAGCCGGAAATATAAACCCTTCACATCATGTCCCAGATATTGCCGTCCACGTTGAAATCCAGAACGAATACCGGGTCAATATCGTCCAAATCCGGCGCGGGCTTGTCGGGGTCGAGAATATAAGTCGGGCAGACTTCTTTCACCCCGAAATCGACGTAATTATCCCCGTTCGGATTCTTCGCGTCCGGCTGATACACCCATCCGACGACTTGTCCGGCTTTCCGTTGCGCCGGTGTAGGTTCAATTCCAAGCATTTTATAGACATCGTTTAAATATAAATAGCCCTGCGCTTTTAACTTGTCATTCGCTTGGCATTGCATACGGTGTAAAAACCATTTGTTGTAATCAGATCCGCCGGATTCCCAGTTCGGATTCCGTTCGTCAAATATAACGGCGTATTCGCTGAGATCGCTCTCCGATTCCAGCGTTTGGACGGCTTTCTTGACCTTTTGTTTTTTGCCGTCCTCATTTTCAATTTCTTTCTTTACTTCCATGGTCTTGACGCCGTTTTTGAGTTCCGCGTCCACAGCCTCTCCGAAACGCTGTAAAACGCGGTCACGGTATTTCTTGAATCCGTCATTGACCGCCGTATAAGCCGCCGCCAGCGCGACATTGCGTCTGCGGAGAATCTCATTCGACGCGAATACCGCGCCCAAGGAAAACGCGCCGACAGCCACGGCGGGCGCGTACAGACGGATTAACTTTCCGCACGTCCGCGCATACGTCAACGCGAGGTCTTTGCGGGCGTCCTTTTCCGTGTATTCCGTCAAAGTCTCGTCCGCCGCGCCGGTTTTGATTTTCTCCACGCTTTCCTGATGTTCGGTCAGAATATCATCAATTTTAAGCGTCGCTTTGCACGCCATAACCGCCGACACCACCGTGCCGACAATGCCCGCCGCGATTAAAATCTCCGGGCTGTGTTTGACGATAGCGAATTTGATTTTTCCGAGTTTCATAAATATATCTCCCTTGCGTAATATTTTTTCAGATAGCGACAGATCGCGGCAGACGGATATACCATCCGCCCTGCGTCCGTTCAACTGACGCTTTTTTCAAATTCGTCCAGCCGTATTTATCGTAAGTATGCGGCATAGCGGAACAGTCACACCCCGCCAAGTCGTACATACCCAGAATCGTGACAAAACCGTAAGTCGAGACGGCTTCTTCCATTGTTTCCAGAACCAGTTCCGCGTCGCCGCGTGTGTCGAATATAATATCGTCATAATTGGCGGCGTTTTGCTGATAATTATTTCTTGTGGGTTCCGGATTGCGCCGCTCGTTGCGTTCCATAGACCAGCGGCGATACGGCGGATTATTTGACGCGTTTACATCCGGGTTTCGTCTGTTTTCCACGCCTAAAATTTTCGCCACGCCGTTTGTCACCATGTCGAACGCCAACTGTTTAATCTTGGGAACGGCGATGTCGCTCCAAAGATAATCTCTGACTGTTTTGACATCCTCCGCGATAAACGTCTCCGTGAGTTTGCGCAGACCGCTTTTCTTTTGCAGTTTCGTATCGCCGGAAATAACCGGTTCAAAGCGTTTTTTGGCGACCGCGATTTCTTCCGATTTTTCCTCCTGTCTCCGCTCTTTCGATTTATGCGAGTTGGATTTATAATGATGTTTGTCCATCTCTCATCCTCCTTATCCTGCTTTATCTGACACCGTTTTGGCGATAGAACTGTAAATTTTCACGACATTCTGGAGATTTTCATTGAAATTAGCGAGAATATCGTTCAAAGCGTTGTCGAATTTCTCAGCGGCTTTGTTTTTCGCTTCCTCGACAGCTTCTTCTTTAATGTCATCAATATCAAGATCGGCGATTTGATTGCGCAATTCTTTCGCCACGTCGGATTTTACGTTAGAATACACGCTTTGCAACGCGTTTCTCACTTCGCTTGAAATATCATCGCGGATTTCTTTTACGGCGTTATCCGCCGCCTTTTTAACGATAATTTTCGCTTCTTTTTTCGCCGCCTGTTTGACTGCCTCATCGACAATGGATTCGGAAATTTCCAAATTGACGTTGTCCACCAAGTCATCCAGCGAACGCCCCACCATATCGGCTACGCGGTTCATTTTGTGGACGCCTTTCAAAATATAACCGACAAAACCGATGATTCCCACCAGAACCACGCCGGAAATTACATCACCCATATCAATTTTGTTCATTGATTCATACTCCTTTCATCGTCTTGATTTTACCTGTCAGGTTTACTTTTGCGTCTTTGCTTCGACCCGTTTCCTGTTTATAGCGAAACGCGAGATTGCTCCGGGCTTTGCGTTCGGATACGGCTCTTGTTTCGCCGTGCCATTTCGGGTTGACACAGCTTCCGAAAATTTTCACAGGTCCGTCGTAAGAATATAATTTCAACGTAATCACCCGCTGATTTCAAACAAAAAAGCGAAAGCCCCCGCAGGGGCTCCGCTGTACGGATGTATCCTCTTATTCGCTTATTTCTTGTCAGATTTCTTTTCCTCTTTGGAATTGTTGTCTTGATTCTCCGCTTCTTCCGTCGGCGGTTCGGTTTCCGCCTTTACTTCGACGATATAGCAATCCAGAAAATTAGCAAAAATATCCGGCGC
>CAJOFP010000227.1 GCA_905233795.1 uncultured Oscillibacter sp.
TTCTTTGTGCCGGAAGCAACACCACGGTTCAGGTCATTGTTTCCGCCGTTCTTACCACCAACGATACCTGCAACGTGTGTACCGTGATCGCCGAAACCGTCAGAACCGTCACGAACGCGCATACAAGAAACAGTACCCGCCAGAATCGTTTTGCCATTGCACTCCCTCCTGTCAGATTATAGATTATCGAATGATTATAGTATATCAGGTCGAAAAGGGAAACGCAAGGGGGTAGGAAAAATTTTTCACGGGAAATGCGTCCTCTCTTTCGCGGAGGCTCAGCGCCAATAAAAGTCTCATTATGTCCCCGGACGCCTCGTCACTCACGGTTGCCAAGCCGCTCCCGCGCTGTTGCGCGACGGTCTTGTACGGATTAACGTCCGTACAAAACCGCGCGCTCAAGCGGTTCGCTCCTCATCCGGGTAGTTTCCCATCGCTGTTTTAAATTCAATTGTCAAGGTACACGCGGTCAGTCCGCCGTTATTATTTTTTTATTATTTTTATTGGAAATTAATTCCGGCGGCTTTCCACGGACGGAATTATAACATGGGCAAAAATACGCTGTCTACTCCAATTTATTGGGTATTTCGCAAAAAACTCGCCCAATTTATAGGGTATTCCTCGAAAAAGTTCTGATTTCTAACTGTCTTTCATCATCGCCTTTCCCGCGTTTCTTGTTCCGCCTCAATCATGGACAGGATTTCGTCGAGTAAAATGCGGCGCCGATCATGATCCAATGTCATCCATTTCACTGTCGCTTTATACACATTTACATCACACAGCCTTTCCGGGATGTGAATATCCAAAACATCCAGAACGCGAAAGAGCCTGTCGATTCGCATGACGCGCTCCCCTTTCTCATAGACGCGGATGTCGTCGTATTTGCATCCCACTTTCTCCGCGAGCTCCTTGCGGGACATTCCCGCGGCTTCTCTGACATCCCGCAGCAGTGTTCCAAAAATCCGAATGTCCTCCCACTGATCCATACGCTCCCTCCCGCGAACAAATCCGTCGCGTAACCGTTCCCGCCAAATCCATACGCGTACCGGACAGGAAAACTTTCCCTTCCGTATCAATCACGCTTTCAAAGAGCGATTTTGCCAAAGTTTCCGTGAAAAATAATATTTTTGTCGTTCCTTACAAAAATTTCAGAAAATTTTGTGAATATTTACAATTCCGTTATAAAAATAAACAAAGCCAACAGGCTTGCAATGATTGATCTACTGGGCTATAATAAATCGGCGTGGTTAGCTATATCTAACTATGCGCGTTTAAAAAATAATTCGCGGAAAGGCGGTATCTCTGTGACAAGTGAACAATACAAGGCGTTGTCCGTCAAAGAATTTGACCGGGCGGCTGAAAAGTACGAAAGCGGACACGCGGGCGTTTATGAGATGTGCAAGAAAGATTATCCGGCGATTTTGGAGGAACTGGAAAAAGAACCGTTCCAAACTCTGCTGGACTGCGGCTGTGGAACCGCGCCCATGCTTTCGCTCCTGACGGAACGCTATCCGGAGCGACAATATACCGGAATTGATCTGTCGCCGAAAATGATTGCGAAAGCGCGTGAAAAACAGATGAAAAATGTGACGCTGATATTGGGAGACTGCGAAAATTTGCCATTTGATAAAAACAGCTTCGATGTCATAATCTGCTCCATGAGTTTCCATCATTATCCCGATCCCAAGTCGTTTTTTGACAGCGTCCGCCGCGTTCTGAAACCGGGCGGGCGGCTGATTCTGCGGGATATAACGGGACCGGATATGATTGTAAAATTGATGAATCTGGTGGAAATGCCGCTAATTCACCTGTTTGGCTATGGGGATGTTCGCGCCTATACCCGCGGAGAAATTCGGAAACTGTGTGAAAACGCGGGACTGACGCCGGAAATTATCGAGTGGCGAAAGGGCTTCCGGCTACACTGCGTCGCGCGGAAATTAGTCTGAAAAAATAAAAATCTCCCGCGTGTTCCGTCAATTTCATACGGAACGCATGGGAGATTTTTTATTAAATATTAATTATTATATTAATTTTATTAGAATTAGATTTATATTCTATCAAGTGAATCTGTTTTCTAACAGTTCCCGGAGTTTTTCAGCGAAAACGCGGTGTCCGTCCGGCGTGAGATGAACGCCGTCAAATGACAATTCGACATTCCATAGGCTCGTGTCGGCAAATCCGACGCCGATACGCTTTGACAGCGTTTCATAACATTTTCCCAGACGCGCCGATTCATCCGGCAAACGCGGTTCGTTCACCCATGTTCCGGGACGCATGGGAACAGGAGAGAGAAGCAATATTTGATTGGGCTGGATATATTGTGAAATTCTTTGCAGATATATTTCCATGCGTTCCGCAACCTGTTCGGCGGTAAAATTCGGATGTTGCAACAAGTCATTGCTTCCCAACATCACGATTGCCGCCGTTATGGGAAGCGCCTGACGGATTCTCCGTTCATGCGTTTCCCATTCCCATTCCCGCGTCGGGATTTCCGCGCCGTTCTCCCCGTAATTTACAACATCCCAGCCCGTCAGACGCCCTGTCCAGCGAACATTCTCCGGGTATTCGCCGCCAAAATATGAACGGGGATCATATCCGTATGTATTAGAATCTCCGATACAAACAACGCGTTTCAATCTTATCACTTCCCCACCTCCGCGCCCGATAAATTATTGCCCAGTAAAAGCTCATTCTCGTTCCACAGGCGTTATCATGCGCCATTTTCCCGCGATTGTCAAGCGTTTTTTTAATTTTGATACGGTCTGGAATCGGACTTGCATGAAACGTAAATTTATGATATATTGCCGTCAATCTGAGATTTCATAATAAAAATACAGTGAAATGCGGAAAAATCGAATCTGTAATCAAGGTGATTGTATAGCAAAACAGTCCGGATTTTGCGAAATATGCCCTTATTATCTCCAGCGAAATACCGCAATGCGATTATTTCGATTCCCAATAATAGCGGCGGCGATTTTGTCAATCAGCGAATATTTTTTCAGTTCCTCCGACAGACTTGTTTCACGAATCAGCGTAAAATCGGAACAAAGCGCTTCCAGA
>CAJOFP010000228.1 GCA_905233795.1 uncultured Oscillibacter sp.
GGATCACTGGAAAGATATTGGCAACGCGTGGCTGTTGCCCAAACCGGAGGACGCGCAGGAAGTCCACTTCGGCGGCAATATCCGGCAGTTCTGGGATGACGGGCATTTGCATATCGTGCATGAAAACAGCACGAAAGTTCTTGCCGTCCCCTGTGACATGGTCGTAGCCGGATACGGGACGAAAAACGTCAATACGCTGAGACTTTGGGACGCCCGTCCCGCGACGCCCGTCAATATGGAATTGTTCGCGCGGGGACAGTATTTGAAAGCGCAGGAAGAAGAAGCCATGGCGGAAGCCATCGCCAAAATTCTCTATCCCGATGACAATCACTATGAGGGCAAGTCTTTGCGTTTAAAACAGCAATATTTCTTCGTGTCGGCGACGGTTCAGTCTATCGCCACAAATCATTTGAATACCTATGGAACGCTGAAAAACTTCCATGAAAAGAATGTCATTCAAATCAATGACACGCACCCGGCTTTAGTAATTCCTGAATTAATGCGCATATTTATCGACGACGCCGGTATGGAATGGAACGAGGCTTGGAGTATCACGCGGCAATCCGTGGCCTATACGAATCATACGGTATTGGCGGAAGCCCTCGAACGCTGGCCGCAACAGCTTGTCGCTGATTTATTGCCCCGCGTATGGCAGATTATACAGGAAATCGCCCGCCGTTGGCAGGCCCGCGTGGACGATTTCTATCACGACAGCGCGAAAACGGCTTCTATGGCGATTGTCTGGGACGGCGAAGTCCGCATGGCGAATTTGTGCATTGCCGGCGGCATGGCGGTCAACGGCGTGTCCGCGCTGCATTCCAAAATTTTGCGCGAAGACGTATTCAAAGACGCTTGCGCCATGCGTCCTGAGAAATTCCTGAACGTCACGAACGGCATTGATCATCGCCGCTGGTTGAGCGAAATCAATCCCGGTCTTGATAATTTAATCCAAGAACTGACCGGCGGCCCGGATTATCTCTTGAGACCGTTGACTTTGCGCAAATTAGATAATTATGTCGAAGACCCGTCCGTATTAAAACGCCTCGCCGAAATTAAACATGAAAATAAAGTCACGCTTTCCAATCACGCCAAACGCAAACGCGGGATTTTATTAGACCCGGATTCTATTTTTGACGTACAGGTCAAACGTCTGCATGAGTATAAGCGCCAGCTTTTGAACGTCCTGCATATTATTACTTTATATCAAAAATTGCGGGACGATCCCAACGCGATTACCCAGCCGCATACGTTTTTATTTGGCGCGAAAGCCGCGCCCGGTTACGCCGTGGCGAAGCGCATTATTAGATTAATTAATTCTCTCGCCGATCAGATCGAACATGATCCCGTATGCAACGGCAAATTAAAAGTCGTATTTCTGGAAAATTATCGCGTGTCTCTCGCCGAACGCTTAATGCCCGCCAGCGAAGTCAGCCAGCAAATCTCGACGGCCGGTAAAGAAGCCAGCGGCACGGGCAATATGAAATTCATGATGAACGGCGCTTTGACCATCGGCACGCTGGACGGCGCCAATGTCGAAATGCACGATGTTTTGGGCGACGAAAATATGTTCTTATTCGGTCTCCACGCCGACGAAGTCGAACGCGTCAAACGCGAGGGCTATGTCCCCCAGAGAATTTATCACGAAAACCCGGTTTTAAAACGCTGTCTGGACGCGTTAAAAGCCGGATTCCGTGACGGCGTGTCTTATGACGATTTGTATCAACGCTTATTATTCGGCGCGGGCGGAAGTCCGGCTGACGAGTATTTGCTTTTGGCCGATTATGACGCCTATTGCAAAGCCGAAGAACGTATGGCGCAAACTTATGCCGATCAAACCGCATGGAACCGCATGAGTCTGCACAATATCGCCCGGAGCGGCATTTTCGCCGCCGACAGAGCCGTCGCCGAATACGCCGACTTTATCTGGCATGTCCCCCACAAATAATTTATTATTATAATTATTATATTAAATTATAATTTAATATAATTTTAACGGGTTCTTCCGGCGAAATCTCCCGAAAGAACCCGTTTTTATTATTATATTTATTTATTTTTATTTCGCGTCCACCAGATATAATATAATCTCAAAGCCGTATAATTGCCTATCAAGACCGGCGCTAAAATAAACCGGACGGCAAATAAAAAAATCAAAACCTGTCCGCGCCGTTCGCCCCATAACAGCCATTCTGTAATTATTAATAAAATTACCGTCCAACGGGTGAGAAACGAATAAGCCGCGGTCATGGCGCCGCGTTTCAATACGGGAAGCCGCCAAAATAACGCGCAAATCGCCGCGCCGAACGCCGCCGGCGCGATACAACGCGTCAGCGCGCCCAAAACCGGCGGAAACCAAGAAGTTAATAAATTTAACGGCTCTTCCCAGAGATAATAACTTCCGGCATAGATCAAGATATAAACGCAAGCTAAAAACCGTCCTGACAGTTTCGCCGCTTTGCGGGCCTCTTTCCGATCCCGCCAGAACGCGTCGGGGGCCCGCGCCGCCCAATCCAGCGCGTTTTTCATGAATTTCAATTCCCTTTCCGATTCGCTTTTTGATTTCCGGGATCTGTCTTAAATTCACTTTTTGATTTCCGGAGCTGTCTCAAAATCAGAAACCCTTCCCCCCTGTCCCCCGTCCCTGAAAGGGACAGGGGGAACGGGATTTGGGAAAGGGCGGATTGTGATTGTCACGGCGTAAGCCGTGTTTCAGCTTTTGATTTCAATCCTCGATTCACGATTTTATTATATCAAACGTCATTGTCTGTCCGGATTGCGTTTTCTTCCGTGAGACGGGGCTTTTCCGGTTCTATATAACTTTCCGTTTCAACCGGATTATTTTCCGGCGCGGGGGAATCGACGGGATTTATATTTTCCGTTTCGACCGCTTCCCCGGTTTCCGTCGTTTCCGCGTTTTCATCCGTGGGATTGATTATCTCGGATTCTTCCGGCGCGGGATTTGCCGTCTCGGTTTCATCGGGAGTAATATTTTTGGCTTCGTCCGGTTTACTCTCTGTCGCTTCGGCTTCGTCCGATTGGTTCTCTGTTGTTTC